>DASSCH010000149.1:0-3285 GCA_035697905.1 Nitrososphaeraceae archaeon | reverse complement strand
ATCGATGCTCCCATCTTTTAGGGGTGGAGAAGTGGCCACAATCCTTCTTACTTTGGCGATCTTTGCTGGAACGACGCACATAACAACAGTGCTTGGATAACGAGCTTTTCCGCCTGGAATGTAGCAGCCCACGCTCTGAAGAGGTTTGACATACCTGCGGGTAATTATTCCATCAGACGCAGTCTTGATTTCCCTAAAAAGCTTTTTGAGTAGTGAGGTTTCAGTTTTTCCTAACCTATCCCTCATAAGTTTGATCGATCTAATTTGTTGACTGCTAACCTTTGTATAGGCTTCTTCTATTTCCTTTCTTGTGACCGTTGCAGACTTTAAATGAACACCGTCTAGCTTCCTTGTATAATCAGAAACTGCATCATCTCCACGCTTCGCCACATCATCTACAATTCGTTGCGCTTTTTGAAATACCTGGTTTGATGTCATTGCATTAGCGGCACGAATACGGATCTTCGCAGCTTCTGATTTAGCGTCTTTAATAATAAAAGACTTCATCAAGATATTGGTTCATCACTGTAATTGTCGAGGTTTATCTCATCTAGGGGCAAAATCTGCCTGGGATCCATTACTACCAATCCTTGCGCGAGTTTACGCATAATTGGGACTATTTGGATAAATTCGTTCTTATCTATTATTGTGTTAACTCCGTACCATCCCTCTTCACTCAACGTGCTAATTGTAGGTTTCTTCAGGGCAGGCATGCTTGCCAGTAAACTGTTTAGATTCTCCTTTTTCACATTTACAAAAATGTGAAGTTTTTTGCGACCTTCCACTACTCCCTTTAACAGAGCAACCATGTCAGCGATTTTTTCCCTTTTCTTCCCACCCTTCAGTGAGGATTTATTTGCAACTAGTACAGCAGTGGATTCCATTACTGTATCAATTATTTTTAATTTATTTTGAGCTAATGTGGTACCCGTTTCGGTAATATCAAAAATCGCATCCACATCCTCAGGGGGCTTCGCTTCTGTAGCCCCGAATGAGAGAAATATCTGCACATTCCTATTTTCACCTACTCGTAACCATGGGGTAATAATCATGGGAGATATGTCTCCAAAATATTTTCTATACGCCGAATTATCTCTAATATGAGATGAAGTCGTTGTCAGATATTCTGTAGAAATCCTAAGTGTCTTCTTTTTATTGGCAAATTCCCCGATCAATTCAGTAAGGTTATTCGATTCAAGGTGCTCGGGTATAGCAAAAACTTGCTTTACTCTTCCATATTCCAAATCAAGCAAGGTCCTTATGTCAGCGTTTGCTTCTCTAATCCAGTCTTTTCCAGTAATCCCGATGTCATAGAAACCCTCTTGGACGTACGTTGGAATTTCCTGAGGTCTTAGAACCTTAACCTCTATTTCCGGATCACTTAGACGAATCCGATAAGTTCGACCGCTTCCTACGATACTCTGCCACGCCTCTTCTAGGATTTTGAATGTCGCAGTCTCAATACTACCTTTAGGAACAGCAAATTTTACGGTGGGCATAACAAGTTATCAGAGGAAATTCTATGAATTGATATATATTTAGTTGTTATTGTTGCTAATCAAATTAGTATCCTTCAATGCGTGATATTATGCGCTATATTGACTATCAACCTTTGTGTCTTATTGAGAAGAGAATTTCTTTCGCCCTCCTCGGGGTCACGTTATTCTCATCATAGATTTTCTCTGCTACAATATCAATTTCGCTGTTCCGGGCTCCTGCCATAGTTGCTATATTTTTAGCATGTAATTTCATATGACCACTCTGAATACCTTCCGCGGCCAAGGCTCTAAGTGCGGCCATATTCTGTGCTAGTCCCACTGCACACAGTATCATTGCGAGTTCTCTCGCGGTCTTAACCCCCAAAATCTTCAATCCTACTATAGCTGTCGGGTGAACTGAAGCGAAGCCACCTAAAATCCCAACAGCAAGTGGCAGTTCAAGTTCACCTACTAGATCACCTGTCCTAGTCTTGGACCAATTCGAGAGCGATCTATATTTACCCTCTCTCGCAGCGTATGCGTGGGCGGCTGCTTCAATTGCGCGAAAATCCTGTCCCGTGGCCAAAGCCACAGCATCTATACCATTCATAATACCTTTATTATGAGTCACCGCTCGGTAGACATCAGAATATGCGAAGGAATATGCATAGAGAATGTTTTCTACGACGTCTGTTCCTCCAATATCGCTCTTGGAAAAACTTGCTCGGCATTTTACCATACGCCTTGTTGCATAATTTGAGAGAATCCTTAAAATTGCCTTGCCTCCCGTCAGCTCTTCTATTCTTGAAGATATAGACTCACACATTGTGTTAATTGTATTTGCACCCATTGCGTCCTTCGTATCAACCAGTAGCTCTAAAACTAGCATTTTTCCCATATTTAGTGGGCTTGTGTCGACTACGTCCTTTATCTGTAGATTATTGGCTTTAATCGAAGTACTTTTTGAGTTAGCAATCCTCAGTATCTCTGCCTTGTGAGCACTGATTCTTCTCCGGGCTGTGGCTAAGGATACAGGTAATGAAACCACTTGCACCTGGCCGATCATCAGTGCTTCGCGACATTCAGCCCTGAAGCCTCCGTTTACGTTTGCAATCTTGGCTGCTTTGCTTGCCGCTGCAATTACTGAAGGTTCCTCTATTGCCATCGGTACAACGTATTTCTTATTGTTAATTACAAAGTTTGTTGCTATACCTAGTGGAAGAGAAAAAACCCCGATAGCATTTTCTATCATTCTATTAGCGTTAACGAAAGTTAATGAAGATGGATTTCGCAACAATGCTATATCATTTGTTGATAAACTGGTTTTTTCTAGCAAGTACATTAAGCGCTCATCTAGGTTCATTTTATAGAACTTCTCCTTGCTTTGTTTCTTTTTGTTAGCTAGTTTCATGACATATCAAGTCCTGATCGCTATCGCAATAACTGACTCCGACCGTCCTAGCTTATCTAGCTGGTGCCTCTTCGGTTACGATCAGACGCTTCGCGTGCCTCCAATGCCAATGTCAATACAGGCGGAGAAATAAAAATACGGTAACACTAGCACTTCCTGCATGTGGCAGAAGACGGGGTTTTAACATCGTTTAGCCAAGTTGAAGATCCGGTGATAGTAACTATACTCATGGTCATCTGCGGCATTATGTAATTGTTTTCACCTGTCTGCTACTATTGTAACTGATACTTGGTTATCCTCGACCATGGCCAAACCGTCTTTCTTGTCCGAATTCCACATCAAGAGATCGGTCCATTCAGTTACTTTGTCTGCTCTATTCGTAAATGGATTTTTTCC
>DASSCH010000148.1:0-5243 GCA_035697905.1 Nitrososphaeraceae archaeon | reverse complement strand
TTCGCTATTGACTCTTTTTGAGGAGGTTTTCTCCATCGGCAGCAACCTAGGTTACCCGGGAGTGATGATAGTAACGTTACTCATAAGCCTAATCGTTTTTGTACCGATCCCTTATATTCCAGTATTAGTAATCGCGCTGCTGAGCGGTAGATTCGATCCGAACCTACTTGCGTTAGCTTCTGCCATCGGGGTGACCTTAGGGCGAACAACAATTTTTTTAGCTAGTTATCATGGGAGAAGCCTTATCAAAAAGAAAACATTATCTCGAATGACCCCTTTGCAACTATTGTTGGCAAAATATGGTTCATTAGGCTCATTTGTAGCAGCGCTAACTCCATTTCCACCTGATGATATTACTATTATACTCCTAGGTGTCTCCAAATTTGCTCCATGGAAATTTATTGTGACAACATTCTTTGGAAAGCTCATAGTCAATTTGGCAGTGGTATGGGCACTCTTGCTTTGGGGAAGGCCACTGGCCCTGCAAATACTAAACCGTACAACCGATCCTTTGTACTTGGCCATAATCGCAATAGTTAGCGTATCATTGGTAGGCTGCCTTGTTTATTTATTGATGAGGGTCGATTGGGGCTCAATAATCGGTAAGCGGTTCCCATGGACCATAAACGGTCATAGTATTAAAGACGACAGGTCTGATGAACCGTTTAAAACCTGATGCAGGTAGATTTTTTTCATTATTATCCCTATTGGGTATAAAGGAAGACCTGTTTATTTATTGATGATATTTCAAATGTAAATCAAGAATCTTTCGAATTGCGACGTTGATTACGATCAAGAATCAACAACGCCTCAATTTAATTCAGATGAGGTTCTATTTGAGACATGATGACCCGTAAAGACTGGGAAAGACAATATGAATGTAAGCAAGGCCAAAGCTAAAGAGAGGACACCCATTCCAGTATGGATAGCGACTAAGATCGGTTGCAGCTCTGAAAATACAACTAACATTCCAATAGCAATTTGAACCGAGACTACTACTGCGGCAGCGGTAGCAGTGATTCTAGCCTTAATAAATCTCTTGATTGCGTAGCATGCTGTAACGTAAACAGAGACAGCAGTTATCACGGCTATAATCCTGTGAATGTATTCCGTGAAATACTCGCCTTCAGGTGACAAACTAAAGCCATCCGGGCACAACGGCCAAGCAGAACACGAAAGTCCTTGGCCTCGTGCGCTGAGGAAGGCCCCAATAATAATAACTGTAAAGATCAGGCCGAGTGAAACAAATGAAATAGACCGAAAAACTCTTTGACTCATAATTCTCTGCTTGCTTGCATCACTCATAAATTAATTCCTCATAACTGGTAATATAGTCTTCAACAGGGTCTTCATTTGTGTACGATGAAATTGAACCCTGATTAAATATAGCGAAACAACGTGGTACATTGCAAACATAAAGAATATGAATGAATCGCGACTTAAAATATTTGCAGAAATCACACCTCTGCTGGCAAAATGTATAGCTTGCACAACAACAGAAGCAAGCTATACTCATTTTTCGTTCTATGGCATATGGGTTGGGCGAATGATGGTAGTTTTTTTTGGGCTGACGTATTTGCGATGGAATTAATATACTGATTGGGACGATCGGAATATGCTCGATTTATTTGATGAATCAAGTTTGAAACTAATACCAGTTGTTTGGAAATCAATCGGCGAGTGTTTATGTTTTGTCCACTACATCTAAAATGACCGCTCATTCTTGTCTATCAAACAAGTAAATAGCTCCCTTAGAATTTCAGAAATATTAGTCGTAGGATTAGCTTCACGCAGATTTTTTGTTTTCGCCATGAACGATCTGAGTAGGATAGGCTTGGGAGAATCAAAGTGGGGAAAAAACAAAATCTATTATGTATTTACGTCAATTATATACTGATTGAGCTTATTGATAATACGATTGGCTATTGATATAATATAGTGGTTAATACTACTGATAGAGAATCAGAAGCTTTCTTTCCATTACGGAGTATATCTGCCTTAATGCGAATCGACTGAATTAGAACATAGACGTCGCATTCTAAAATGGAGTAGTTAAATCAAAATGTCATTTTGATACCGTGTTTGTAACATTTACTACGACGTTTTGGTTTATATATAAATAGCTAAGCGGCAGAAGTAATCGATGCACAATAATGTTTCTCCCCGTTTACTACGGAGATTAATAGTTAAATTTTGCCTAATTTTGGGGATATTCGTCATTATTGTTAATGCGCTGGTGATAAGTCTTGTATCATATTTTCCGACACAACATTATTCGATAATGGTTACAGCTCTCAACGTTACTGCCTCTCTAGCAACCGTGTCCGGTTTCGTTACAATTTACAGATATGGTTTCGGCGGTGCACACGGTAGATCATTGTTATTTCTCACCTTGGGAATTTTGTTTTGGTTTATAGGCGACTTGTCACTAGCATATGGGCATTTTGTTCATCACAACGAAGAAGAACAATCGCTAGTTGTGTCTTTTGCGGATCCTTGTTGGATAGTTGGCTATGTATTTTTTTCGTTACATCTCATCACTACTCTGAGATTTGTGCGACGCGATAAGGTTCATAAGTTTAGTGTCATCATTGTCGTTATCGCCTCTGGAGCCATAGTAGCATATAATTTAATTCTACCTTCAGGTTTTTATGCGAATGAAGGGAGAATAATAGGTGAAACGAGGACAGGCTTTGTTGATTTGATGCTATCAGTTTTATACCCCATATTTGACTTGGTTCTGATTATACCATCCGTCATCATCCTGACTGCGCATAGAAAAGATTACTATAACGCAATGCCCTGGGTTCTTTCTTCATTATCTCTTTTAATAAATGCCATTGCTGACGACGGGTTTGTGCATCATTTTCTAGAGGGCGATACCAAAGAGATGTGGATATGGGATCTATTTTTCATGACTGATTACATCGTTTTAGTTGGAGCATTTTATTGGTACAACAGATTTTCCGATAAGTTGAAAATAGAAATATAGCAAGGTAATGCAACAAGAAACTCCATTTATATTATTCGTTTCAGTATCAGTTGCCATACATCTACTGGGCATGCATTGACCAATTAATCTATTAAAGTAAATCGATAATATACCATGAACTTATGTTGAACACGGACCATCTCATCATCATTGACTGTTATTTTCATATCTCCCATAGCCAATCGCCCATCCACAAGTTACGATCGTTCGATCAAGCTCTGTATTTCTAGTGGCATGTAGGGACAGAGAAGGAAAAGATGCTGATGGAAAAATAAGTGTACGAACAGCCGTCACACCCACCACATAAGTAAGGAAGACGTACGTGGTCATTCACTGAACCTGTCTAAATTTGTCGAGTAAATTGACACCATTATTTGGCTCAAATGTCTTTAATACTGATGAGAGGTAGGTACTTTGCATGCGAGCATCAGAAGGTGCCATCAATAGTCGAGTTTACCCAACTGACGAAAAAGATTTGGTATCACTGCAGGATAAGATGGAAGAACCAGGTGACGGAGATACAATTTCTCAGTTTCAGGGTGAGGGAGAGCTTTTCTCGAACATAGTTGGTTATGAAGACATAAAAAAACTGTTCCATTTGTCACTCTATTCTAAGGAGAGACCAGTACATATACTTCTGGTAGGACCTCCTGCCTCGGCAAAAACCCTCTTTATGTTAGAATGTATGAAACTTGAGAGATCCTACTTTACCCTTGGAAGTCACAGCACCAAATCGGGCATGATAGAATACCTGTTTGAGAAACGTCCACGGTACCTCATTATTGATGAAATTGAGCATATGCCCTTGAAAGACCAGACTGCACTCCTCAGCCTTATGGAAACAGGAATAATAGCCGAGACCAAGTTCCAGAAGGCTCGCAATACACAACTTAAGACCTGGGTATTTGCTACAAGTAATGCTACTGAAAGAATGCTTACACCATTACTTTCTAGATTTTTAGTCTTATACTTTAAACCATACAAATATGGAAGCTTCAAGGAAGTCACTATTCATCTGTTGTGTCACGGTGAAGGAATTGCTGAAGATATAGCCGCAGAAGTCGCTGACGTTGTATGGACAAAATTGAAGTCTAGAGACATTAGGGATTGTGTAAAAATCGCCAATTTAGCGAAGACTAAGGAGGACGTAAAGTGGGTCGTAGAGACTATGAGAAATTACAGCCATAAACCCCGAGAGAAAGAGTCAATGCTTAGAAAAAATTAAGTATAATTCTCAAACGGGTTCTATCTTTGGACCATAAGCATCGTTTGTAACTGTCCTCCAAATATGAAAAAGCAATTTCTTACAAGTCTGATCGCACATTGGCAACTTTGCACCTTAAGGCAATCCGATTTTATATCTGCGCTGGCGCCTTTTCACCTATTATTCATAATGTAACCATATCATGCAGTAAATTTACCCATTTACAATCTGCCACCTAATATCCAGCAGTGATAAAGAAGCGGCTTCTTCCCCTTTTGGAATCTCTCGCAGTATGAAAAGGCTAAGCAAACTTTGAAGTCCATTTATCATTAAAATTAAAGGATTTTATGGATTGGTTCTAGGGACGAAAAGAAGAGGAGACTTGTTAATTACCTGTACTGCGAAAGGTTTGGTTTCTCTTCTGGTTTCATTTCCTTCTGGTTTCGAACCTTCTTGGTGGCTTCTTCGAAATGATGCATAGAAACAAGGGCCTCAGATGAATGTTTGAGAGCATCTTCTGGAGTCGGATACTTTTGAAGATAATTATGCAGGACCAAAGATATTGCGGTGTTGGCTATTGCCGCGATGTCAGCGCCGCTAAACCCTTCAGTTATGTTGGCAATCTTCTCCAGGTCTACGTCCTGACCTATTGGCTTTCCTTTTGTATTTATCTCAAGGATTTTCTTCCTGGTTTGCTTATCTGGATTTGAGATAAAAACAATTCTGTCGAATCTCCCTGGTCGCAAAAGTGCAGGATCAATCATATCTACCCTATTCGTGGCCGCGATAATTACAACGTCATGAATTTCTTGGACTCCGTCCATCTCTGTAAGTAGCTGCGATACCATTCGCTCTGTGCTTGCATATCCTATACCTTCCAAGCCCCTGACAGGTGCAATAGAGTCTATTTCGTCAAAGAATATAATACAAGGTGCTGCCTGTCTAGCTTTCCTAAATATGTCTCGAATGCCTTTCTCCGACTCGCCTACCCACCTGGACATTAACTCTGGACCTTTAACACTAATGAAATTTGCTTCAGATTCAGTA
>DASSCH010000147.1:0-9155 GCA_035697905.1 Nitrososphaeraceae archaeon | reverse complement strand
AATCGAAATGCACTGTATGTGCGAGACCCTTAGATATCAGGTAAACTCCCATGTACATAGGTACACGAACAATCTCCTCAGTAAGATTGAATCTCTCACCTTTTAGCCGCAGTTTCAGCTTCGGCAGCGTGAGCTTGACTGTGACTTCGCGATTTGAAAGCTGGCATGACTCTTCAAAAGGATCAAATGAATTGAGATCCATACATAGAATCTTTGTAAGCCCACTCTTGCCGTTCAATGTTCCTGGCAATCTGAACACTCTATGAACGTCTGTGGTGACCTGCGAATCAATCCGCACTCCCATTTCTCTCGTAATTTCGACTATTCTCTTCCTGAATTGTTCTAGGCCCCCTAGTTCCTTGATCAAATTAGTTAGCCTCTTATGCGAGGTTATTGATATCCCCAATCTATTGGAGATTCTTTTTCGCCAACCATGATCCAATCCATTTATTGGGAATTTAATGCGAAAATCATTCCGAGTGTCCTTAGTGACCCCAATAGCTTCGGCCAGGATTCCTACTCCCATTATGTATGCAGCCAAATCCGCTCGTGCCCGACTACTTAGATCATTGAATGATTCATCTAGAACATGGACATGAAATCCGTTGTTGCCTGAAAAATACGTACTGATCATTTCTGGGCTTATCCCTATGTCAGAGGTAAGGAAACGATGTAATTTCAAGACTTCGTTTTTTAGGCCACTAACACATCTATCACAAGGGAGCATTGATTCAGCAAAGTTAGTTGAACCGCATTTTGGACAACTTTCCTGAGAACCAGAGTTGTAACTACTGCTACAAGAAAGGCATGTCATATAGGAATGAGACTGCATGCATTTCAAGTCGAGGTCCTTAAGATCGATATCAAAAATTAGATCCGCTCCACGCCACCCTTTTTCGCTTATCGGGAGTGCTGGAAAGTCGTATTGCGCATTCGACGCAAATACATCTGAAGGAGTTTCCAATAGCAAAGACGCAACCAATCCTCCCAAACTGGTAAATTTAAGATGCCTCTTCATCAAACCGTCGAACCCCATTAGTCCGAACTCGCGATTCTGTATTTTTGATGGCTCCTCTACCTTGTTTCCGTGATTGAAATAGAACTCTCTGAAGGCTATCTTTATTATATGCAAATCTTCATCAGTCTTGGTCAGGATCATGACTGTTTCAGGATATTTACCATTGTCACGTTTTTGCCTGTCTTGAATGGAATTTGACTGCTCTTCCGAACTGTACTGGATTTATCAATCCTTCGCACTGGCTCGTAGCAAAGCATAGTCCTTCATTTCGTAATTTATTACATGAAGGGACCAAGTAGCGAACATGACTTCCTCTCTCTCCTGCTAAATGTTCAACCTGGTACCTGGATACCCTTTCGTCATAATCCGGGGCATTTTTGAAAAGTGATACAATCTCTTCAATATTTTTTCCTATAGCAAGCATATAAGTGGCGAGCATCACCCTTGCAGAGTGTGGCAGATTCTCTCCGGCTGCCATTTGATCCAATGCGTGGTTTATGCAAGGAGGGTAAACAGATGGGGCATTGTCAGGTTTGCGAGGTGCCACAGGAAGGATTGATTTTAGAATATTTGCCTGTTCCCTTATCGTTGCTGGTATGTGAGATGGAGTCATTTGTCTTACTCTTTCTAGCAATAGATTTGCGAGCTCAGATCGGATTAGACGCACAGTCTCGTCAGGATCGAGAAACACTCGGCCGTCGTGCACGAGTCTGTTGATAAGCTTCCATTCTTGCTCGTGAAACAAATGAGATCTTTTTAGATAATCTGTTACCTTCACTTCAAACATTAATTGATATTTCAGACTTGGGAGCACGTCCATTTTCAAGAGCTCCTTAAAAACCTTAAAAATCAAAAGTTTCTTATTTGAAAGATTTCCTTGCACCTTCAAATCACGCACAAGAAATTTCTCAGCTCTTAGTGCTTCACTTAGGCAATGCTTTTTGGTTAGATTTTCGGAATTTATTGCTTTAATGATTAGAATTCCGACAAGAAATGTCAATATTTCGACCTCATGTCTCTCTAGTGAGTAATCTGGTTTGCCGTGTATTATTTCAGTTCTTAACCTATTTGATGCCCTTTCTACTATATGTCGAAGCTCTGGTAGATTAAGATCATCAAGATTAAAGTAGGTTTGACTCATAAACTCGGCTGCCTCATCCAGAAAAGGATACTTTGCCAAGTCGGCAGTTCCGAGTCGAATATTCATTGCTGGTCTTTATTATTGCGTTTGCGCTTATAAAAAAAAAGCGGCCCTGATATTACCAACTTTTGCGAATATTCCCAGTTAGTCCTCCTTTTACACAAGTAGAGGGAATAAAGTAATTCAAATTAGCTAACCGACGTGTACCGACGCAATAAGTCGGGTATTCCGTAATAAGGCTTTTGGAAGGGAAATTAAGCAATTAGAAACCTGCCTCAATGTATAACTCTCTAACTTATCTTTTGGGTAGAATAGACGCCCATGCTCTTGTAATAAAGGCAATCTTAAAATTTAATAATCCGCTGTCTTCCACCAACAAATTTAAAACCTAAATGTGCTTGTCTCCAGCAATACTATGACTAGTTACGACCAAATTATGAAACTTGCACTTGAACGCGGATTTTACTTTCCTAGTTGCGAAATCTACGCAGACGCACCTGCAGGATTCTGGGAATACGGTCCTGTAGGAGTCAATATGAAGAATAAATTCATAGCGTTATGGCGAAGGGAGTTAATACGGCGAGACGGCATGATAGAAATCGACGGGTCGCAAATAATGAGCAAGAGCGTTTTCGAAGCCTCTGGACATTTACGTAACTTCAATGATCCATTAGTAGAATGTAAGAAATGTGGTTCAATATTTAGGGCAGACCGATTCCTCTCTGAAAAATTGGGGAAACTTATTCCAGAAGGAACTTCGGAGACAGTACTGAACTCAATGATAAGCGAAAATCATCTCCAATGCCAAAATTGCAAAGGAGAATTTAAACCAGTAACTAGGTTCAATATGATGTTTAAGGTCGGTATCGGTTCCTCGTATGATGAAGCATATCTGAGACCTGAAACGTGCCAAACGATTTTTGTTGATTTTGCACGAGTATTCAAGACAATGAGAGGTAGGCTTCCACTAGGAATTGCTCAGATTGGCAAGAGCTTTAGGAACGAAATTGCACCCAGACAGAGTCTATTGAGATTAAGGGAATTTTATCAGGCTGAGATTGAAGTTTTTTGTAACCCTGACCGGCTAAATGAGGTGCCGAAGTTTGACGAAGTCCGAGATACCACACTTAATTTGGTTGATGATGAATACCATCGAAACATAACCCTCAACGACTGTTTGAAGCAAGGCCTGCTACCTAATGAGCTAATTGCCTACTACCTAGCACTATTGACAGAGTTTTATGGAAAAACAGGAATTGACATGGAGAGAACTAGATTTAGACGATTGGGCGACGATGAGAAGGCTTTCTATTCTCATCTTGCATTTGACTTTGAGGTTGAAACCAGCATAGGTTGGTTGGAGCTTGTAGCTTGTAATTACAGGTCAAATTATGACTTGAAAGGTCATTCGTCGAGGAGTAACCATAACTTTGAAGTTGTGGACCCGACCAACCAGACTAAAGTTTTACCTCACATTTTCGAGTTGTCGATGGGGATTGATAGAAGTCTATACAGTATCCTTGAACACTCGTATCACGAAGATTTTAGACATGATGATCGAGTTGTCATAAGACTCAATCCTTACCTTGCTCCCATTACGTTTGGAGTTCTTCCTCTTATGTCGAAAACCAACATGGTCGAGAAGGCAAGAACAATCTACTCTCTTCTAAAGAGAGATTTCGATTCAGTCTACGATGAGTCAGGTTCGATTGGTCGACGTTATAGACGACTTGAAGAAATTGGAGTTCCGTTTGCACTTACTATAGACCAGCAGACACTAGTAGATGATACTGTAACTGTCAGATATAGAGATTCTATGGAGCAGGAAAGAATAGGCACAGAGGATCTGAAAAAATTCCTCGAGGCTAAGTCTGCAGTAGATTAAGAGTCACACTTCAGGGTTTCTAATGTCAATCCAATGTGATCTTAACTATTTCATTTGCCTGGAATCCTTGTTGATTCTTGTTATCTCGTTTTCCAAAAGTCTTGAATATCGCTGGTAAGATTCCAAGAGGCGTCGGCGAGTATTTGTAAGTTGCATACAAACATTCAAGGCTTCAAGGCAGGAATCCAATGATCTCTCTGAAGCAAATCGGTCCATTGCGGATTTAAATTGGAAGATGAGTTTTTTCTGTTCAGAGCTTTGGTCATTGATAAGGTTGGCAAGTTCTTCAACGTCTGCAGAAATATCTGTCACCTCATTGATGCCAAACTTAATCATGGGTACCTACCTCAAAGACTATGAGCACGACACAACTTGAAGACAATGACAGTAACTGAATAGCCAAGTAAGCAATATTAATGTAGAACGAACACCAAATGCAAAACATATTTGATAATTAGTTTTGTGAGCTCTACTTTAGTCGCCTCCCTTAAGGTATCTTAGGAAAATGTTTATTTACAATACCCAAACTCCAGGAATATATGGTAGTTGATAACAAAGGGCGAATTTCGTACCTTAGGGTCTTGAAGGAAGATCTATTGATTTTACGAATAACTCCAAATGATGGTCAAGTACCTGACTTCAAGGCAGGTCAGTTCCTTACTGTTGGAACACACATACCTAGAGAAGGAAAAGTGATCCGGAGGGCGTATTCGATCGCATCACCACCAGAGCAGAAGAAACACTTTGAGCTGCTCATACGCTGGGTAAGAAAACCAGTACCGGGAAGGCTTACAACTGAACTCTTCAATATAAAGGAAGGAGATGAAATCAGTTGGGTGAGGCCCACTGGCATATTCACAATCAATCAATCGAAGCCAGATGGGACACCCGATGAGAGGAGGATGGTACTAATTGGCGGTGGGACGGGGTTGGCACCATTTATAGCTTATTCACTTCATTTAAAATCCATTGGTAGTAAGAGGGAGATCGTGGTCCTTCATGGCGCAAGTTATGTAGACGAATTGAGCTATAGAGAACTCTTAACCCAACTCGAAGATGAAAGTCTAGATCAGGGAAATGGCAAGTGGAATTTCAGATATAGAGCTAGTATTAGCCGGCCTCAGGAATGGTTCAATAGAACATGGGGCGGGCAGAAGGGCAGGGTAGAATCATTCCTAAGACCAAAAGCGGGAACGGACAAGTCACCATTAGAGGAATTAGTGGGTGAGAAAATAACTCCAGACAATACATGTTTCTATGTGTGTGGTTGGCAGGGAACCGTTGATGGTGCACTCGATTATTTGGTTCCTAAGGGTTTCGTTACCGAACGCCAGAAAAGAAAGGATGGTAGTTATGACGTCAAATTCGAATCATATGGGTAGAGATACATTCACTAAAGCCTTTATATCCGGCTATGTTTAGAACAACGACATGAAATTTGAATTCGAGGAATTTACTTCCGTGGAAGAAGTTTTCATGTATTTGGTATCAGTAGCGCCTTACATGAAGCAGATCTTGCCAGTAAGTTCATACAAAGGATATGTCTTCTCCATAGTTCCTTTAAGCCCTATCTCCGGGGAGGTTTTGATGATGGTTTATACCAAAGGAAATTTAGATCCAGGAATGCTAGAATTTGATGTTTCGACAAAGAAATACAAGCAAGTAAGCTCAGTCGAACGGGCTGATAAGAATTATTTTATTATATTGACTCCTATCAGGGCTACAATAGCAGATGAAGCTATAACTGCACTCGAATCAAAAAAACCCTGAAATGTTTGGTCGACACTCTCCAGCCTAATACAGGAGATCAGTCCTCATCAGAGATCAACCTAAACTATTTCTGATGCCCAGTTTGCCCACCTGGACAAGATACAGATTGTTAGAGCTTCGGAGGTAGTGAAGCAGTAACAGACTTTCTTCTCGAATACTTGGAGACAATTTCTTCTGGCGGTCTTCCGTCAAAAAGATTCTTGGACAATCCTCTCAAATACCGCATTATCGCCCAAGTTCCGGCTTTTATCAAAGTCGCCATGAAGACTTTCATGAGAGGACCGTATGTCTTGTTCCTTATTATGATTGGAATAATGTCGTTTATTACCCACAGGTTGTGTTGCCAGCATCTCCAAAATAGTGCAAACTGTGCTTCATTGAGGTTACCAAAATGCATCGAATTCCTCTCTGAAAAATCTTGGTATAGTAAAGGCGCGACAAGTCCACGCATGTTAGTTTCTCGGAAGTCGTCAATCAAATCGATGGTATATTGAGTTTCGTCGGGAGTTTCATCTGGCCACCCTATGATAAGGGTCAAAGCAGGAAACCAGTGGTTCTGGTTCAAGATTTTTACGCCCTGTCTAACTACTGCACCCCATTCGTCGGCCTGATAAGGTTTCGTCTTTACGCCAAGATGTTTCTTTACCATCCTTGGGGCAACGGTTTCGACACCTAGATTGGTAGCCAGCCATCGTCCGCTACTCTCCATTCCGTTGATGTGGGATAATTTTGTGATAAGATCAGGTGAGCTCGCTACTGCTGACAGGGTCATGTGCGTGGTGCCTATGAAGTTTGCGCCAACAGATTTTAGCCCAGACCATACGTCGATTATTGCATCAGAATTGGGAACAAAATCCTTATTGTCACAGCCATAAAGGAGCATCTCATCTGATTGGAGCCATATAGAGTCAAAACCATATTTCAAGTTAATCTTAGCCTCTTCCTGTAACCTTTCAAGTGGAATATCTTTTTTTGAGCGCTTGTTTACATCGCAAAAATCGCACCCCCTGCCACAACCTCTCATAGCCTCAATTAGCGAGTTTATTGTAGGCCCACGGATGCTCGGAATATTCTCGATTCTTCTAACAAAAGTGTGTAGTAACTCCGGTGCATCACCAGATTCTAGATCATGAAATAGATCGAGTGCTAATTCATCTGCCTCGCCTATAACCACAGTATCAATACCATGAATTTTCATTCGATCTGGTTTGGCTAACTCCCATGCACCATTCCCTCCGACTACAACTTTGAACCCATATTTTTTCTTGAGCTGGATTATGGAGGCACACAATTTCTTAAATTTCATGGCAACGTAAGAAAGTTTTTCGGGGGACATTGTCGTAGTTACAGGGGCCATTCCTAGAGGATCCATTACATTAATTCCAATTACTTTGGTTTCAGGCCCAACACATTTTTCGAGCATTTCTGGGTGAGCGATAAAGATATCCTCAGAGTTGTACTCCTTGAGCAAGGCGGCCTCTACTCGTCTCAATCCACATTGAGCGACCTTGACCCCCCCTGTTTGCTTATCAGTTTCAACACTTGGACAGAAGAGCTTATCGAATACAAACTCGGGAACTAGTTCATAAGGCCCACAGGCAATAAAGCCATAAAGAAAATTGCCCCTGTAATTGGTCATGAGACTCCTATCTGCCGTCAGTACGACTCGCTTACCGTTAACCATGATCTAAACTTTCCTCCTTATTCCCTCTGAACATTGATATAAATCTATTCCGATATCCTAAAATTAATACTAAAATTCCCACCAGTCGGAGCTCATTGCCGAAAATTCAATAGAACCCTTTGCGATGTCCCCTCGACAATATTGATTTAAGCTGTCTATGACCAAGCATCAGTAATGCATCTAAATAGGACGCCCATTTATAGCCTGCGTGCTCTTCCGAAATTCTAACATTTCTTGTATTAGTAGTTGCAAAATAAAAAATCACTTCTTTATCCGACTTCATCCCATCGCCTCTGAAGAAGGAATAACTTATCTTTCCGATATAGGATTGAATATCAATAGACTTAATTCCAGTCTCTTCTGTTACTTCCCTGACCAACGTTTGTAGTTCAGTCTCTCCCCTTTCCTTATGGCCTTGTGGGAAACCCCAGAAACCCCTCCTATTTCGCAATAGCAAAAACTCAGAGTTTGTCCCTCTTTCTCCATCTGGTGACCAGTATTTTATCACTGCACCCACAGATTGTTCCGGCGCCACCCTAAACCAGTACAGAGTATAAAGTGCGATATAATATCGTTAACTGCTGTCAAACGTATTAATATCGAGGATATTGTGACTCTAGATAGGGCCGGTCGTCTAGTCTGGTAGGATACGGCATTGGCATTGCCGAGGTCGTGGGTTCGAATCCCACCCGGTCCATCTGGTCCTAGCACTATTGGTCGAATCTGTGACAGGACAAAGAATACGTTCAGTTTCTCAGCCATCGCATGATCCTGAAATCAGGACTTTTGGATGTGCACTATGCTGTGACGTGTTAGCTAAACGCCTCAAGAGGTCTAATATCTTTTGGAACCGTAAGATCGATTCTAGATACTAGTATTGATGAATTGATGAATCGATAAACCAATAAATATGTGGAAGGTGAAGTCAAGTTGAGTTGCTAGTTCGATGAGGGTATTCCAGTACATTGTTCGGCTTTCTTAACGATCCGTTCTATAGTGAAAAAAAGATAGCTCTTACAGCTGATCCTGAGGCGATGGTCGAGGAGCTGCTGATCTCTGACTATGGAGAACATAACATGTTGGTTTATCCGAATCGCAGATCATTTAGACAATTATATTCAAAATATTGCAGAAACGTGCTTCTTGAAAATAACTCAAATAGTTCAGAAAACGAAATGATTCTGATAATATCTTACTACGATACTGTCAGTAACATAAAAAATGTGTTAAAGAGGGTGGGGGTAGATCTCGATGGAGAATTGAGAAAATGGCCAATGGTAATAATGGATTCTGTCGACGCTTATTCATGTTCGGATCTTACCTTGCGGTCTGAAGTCTCAGACAATATCCACGGAAATAACAATACCGCTGAAAAGAGGTTGTGGGCACCCAGTCAGCACCTCGAGGACTCTTATCCCTCCTTTCCAATTCAGTACAAACCGTACCGGATCGTGACTCTGATAAGTTCCTTGATACATAGTATACGAGACTCCGGGATGAAAGGGTTGTGTGTTATTGCTGATATGGGATCATTTTACCTCCTTAACAGAATCGACGAACTTGTAGACTATGAATGCTCTTAAGCTCCTAAATTCGATAAGCGAATAAATGTCAAAGCATTCTGTAGTCATCATGGACAGGAAATCAAGAAGGCCTT
>DASSCH010000146.1:0-4974 GCA_035697905.1 Nitrososphaeraceae archaeon | reverse complement strand
ATGGAAAATATTCAATGACCAAACAGTTCCTATAAGAGAGAAGCTATTAGCACTAAAACTAATCATACAATCAGATGAGACTAGGTTTAAGCTACTGTCAGAAGGACCTGGTTTACTTGCTATCAAATCTTTAGAGGATAGATTAAACAGAATTGAAAGGATGGGGGAGCAAAGACAAATCTCTAGATAACTTATCGGATAGGCTAGATAGGTTGGAAGAGGAAAGAGGAGAAGTAAAGCGTGTTGAGGATAATGATGCCAATGATCATCCATATGCAACTGCAGAAGAACTAGAACAAATGAGTTCTATGGAGAGGTATATAGCCTGGTTCAATTGGCACGTAAGAGAAATTAGGCCTTATTACAAAGCTGAAGTTATGCGCCTTCATAGCATAACATCAGATGAATATAACAGCCGTACTTTAGAAGGCGATCGGTCCATTTACCTTCCTCAGCCTAATCCAATGTTTGAACCCACTCATTACGATGAAAGAATAGCTCATGCTTTAGGACTCGATTACCAAGAACTGCAGGACAAATTCAAGCAGGGAGAACTCGAGCACAAAAGAGCAGGCTGTGACAGTACAGGCCGCGACAATCGTTGGCGTGATGAAGACCCAAACGCTGTGTTTTAGACCTATTAGTAAAAATCGAACTTCAACACACTCAGTCCGAAACTCGAGTTCTACAGACAGGCGGCGTTGGTTGAGGGCTAAGCCCATGGTGACGATATAGATGGAGCCGAATGCCACATGACGATAGCCGAAGCAATACAGGATATTTTAAAAACCTTAGAGGTTAAGAAACGTGAGTTTGTAGAGGTGACACCCACTATTACGGAGACTGTAATTAATGACGTAGAAGGCGATGTTATCAAAACTCAAATGTAGAGTTCTTCAAACAAGAACACAGAAATTCCTTAAGTCAGTTTTTCCAAAAAACTAGATAGTTTCACTTAGGACTAGGTGCTGATCTGATGGATTCTTTCAGGATGTCTCTGGTGCTGGCTTTAACTTGTCACGAATGATTTAAATTCGTGACTTCTGAGCTAGCTGAGCTAGATTGTTGGGTGGCGTAGCAACAGAAGCAGATGATGCAGATTCAAAAACTGGAAACGAATGGATAAAGAGATCCAGAGAAGGAAGATTATGTTCGATTTTTGGATGCGAACAAGAACCTTTAACCAGGTGTCAAAAATGTGCAAATTATTACTGTAATGAACACTTTGAAAGTCACTCTCATGTTGTAGGGTAGAACTGGAATTATTACGATGGCTTTACACTGTCCTTACAATTCTGGCATTAATCACGAAGACTTTAAATCTGTGACTCATGAGCTGATGGGAAGAGATTAAAATGACCTTTTATTCGTGTAAAAAATGCAGAGCGGAAATAGCAGACACCTCAATCTCTCCCACTGTTCTGAGGCAACAAATATGGAATCACTTCTATTCCTTCCATAAGGAAGATATGGACGCCACACAAGTTTTCTCTGATTATCTTTCGGCAGAGGAATAATTGTAATACTTCACATGACAATTTACTAGATGCATTTCGATTGCGCATGCAGTTTTGGTGGTAGACAAAGAACGAAGTAATCTAGGTAATGATATATAGAAAAAATCACCATCATATTCCTGCGGTTTAACTTGAATATTGGCTGAGAGGGATGACAATAAGAATAGTGATAGAGCGGAGCATGTTACGCCACCACTGTTAAGGCTAGGTCTTAAACCTAACATCAATCAGTTTTTGCTCTTAATACTAGTAAACGCCTTTGTAGGTGCTATGATTGGTCTAGAACAGACAGTCGTTCCACTCTTAGGAAAAGAGGAATTTGGTCTCGAGTCCAATGTCTTAGTTTTATCTTTCATTGCTAGTTTTGGAATAGTTAAGGCCATTCTTAACCTCTTTGCTGGTAACCTATCTGATAGGTGGAACAGGAAAAAGGTCTTAGTTTTAGGCTGGCTATTTGATATACCTGTCCCTCTCATTCTACTCTTTGCGCCAAGTTGGGACTGGATATTGGTTGCGAATGTAATGTTAGGAGTAAATCAAGGTCTAGCGTGGTCAATGACAGTAAACATGAAAATCGATTTGGTCGGAAAAGAGAAAAGAGGTCTGGCTCTGGGACTAAATGAATTTGCCGGCTACATCTCTGTTGCCATTGTAGGTTTTCTGACAGGATATATCGCAGCCGCATATGGTTTGAAGCCATACCCTTTCTATTTAGGAATAGCATTTTCACTATTAGGTTTCATTATTTCTGTTACCTTGGTCAAAGATACTTCGAGATTCACCGAACTAGAACTACAACAAGACAGAGAAGAGCAACTAAAAAAAGGGCAGCAGAAGAGCCAAGAACAAGACGATGACAGTTCAAAAATAAGAGAAAAACTGACAACAGAGAAAAGCGAAGCATTAGTAAACTATAATCAGGAAACTGAAAATGATAATCCGAACTTCAGACAGGTATTCTTTGAAACATCTTGGAAGAATCGTTCCTTGTTAGCAGCCAGTCAAGCAGGGCTTGATTTTTGGTGTGACATGGGGTTTATTTACACTCTACTTTGTGTCATTTGGAATAAGCGTTAGTGATACTGCATTTTTAAAGGCACTACATCCTGGGGTGTGGGGATTCTTACAACTTGCAACAGGCCCCCTGAGTGACAGAGTGGGTAGGAAGAGGCTCATATATCCTGGAATGATTATCCAGGCACTTGGTATCTGGATAATATTACTACCTGCAAGTTCCTACTTTGGACTAATCATTGGAATGTCACTTTTAGGTGTGGGAACAGCCCTAGTATATCCTACTCTTCTTGCTGCGATAAGTGACATTGCGAATCCACACTGGAGGGCAACTTCATTGGGTGTTTACAGGTTTTGGAGAGATTTGGGTTTTGTATTTGGTGCTGTGGGAATAGGTTTTATAGCGGATTCTTTTAACTTAAACGTCGCTATTCAGACGGTCGCATGGATTTCTTTGGGGTCAGGAATATTTGTTCTGTTGGTTATGCATGAAACCAGGATGCCTGCCAGGCCCAATTAGATGACCAGGGAGTTCTGGGATTAACTAGCAAGCGTTACTAGTTAGCTTCGATCACTTTTTCACGAATGATATCTCTTGTGATATTAAATATCTGGAACGAAAACAATAGCATCACCTGGGATAACTAACTTGAAAATATAATTCTCCCAACTTATACTAGGCATAAATATTAGCCAGGGTATAGCTAAGCGCAGTTATTGTTTATATGAGATTTCTCTATAGTTCTGATAAGGAATCATCTAACCATATGACTCATTTGATGCATTTAGAATGTCGTTGCATTATTGCGTTAGCAACTAGTCTACACCGTTAAATAGAGAATGTTCAGAGCTACTCAGATGTCTACAAAAGAAAAAGTATTCTGTTGGAAATGCACTGGCAATCTACTCGTGGGGGACCAAGGCATTGGTTATGTCTATCTGATAAGCATGCTAATGATAATAACTACAATCCTTTAATTTTAGTATTATAGTATCTCCTGTTGCTGCTTGCTGGCAAGTACAATATCTATCAGCCCCTAACGCTGGGCAGGCTCGAATAACTCAATCAGGTTTCCATCTGGGTCTTCCACTTGGCTCTGTCTGCCGCCGGGACCGACTTCCATCTCATTTCTGAAACGCACTCCCCTTCTTGAGTTCGGTAATACGTGCAGGCAAGTCCTGCACTTGGAGGACTATCCGGTTCCATCCACCTGGCTCTTGCTGACGGCCATCGGGCATCGGTCGAGAACCAGAGGCTCCGGGACCACTGAGAATAAGTTTAAGATTGCCGATCAAAACCTGACCGAAAGCGGGCAAATTTTGCTGATCCAGATTGAAACCGAGCATCTTAGTATAGAACGCAATCGAGCGCTGAACTTCTTTGACTTGATATCGAACGCCCCAAAGTCCTAGGATGAACTTCTGTATCTTTGTTGATGAGTCCTCCATGTTTTACTTGTCCTCATTGGAGAATGTTTTTCCTTGTAATACATAAGAATTTCTGTTGATGAGTTCATCTAAATCTGTCATCGCTACCTTGGCCCCTTACTCTTTCCGAACACTGTCCATGAGATGCTTCCCCAATTCTAGCATTTGCTATTTCAAATTTGTCAGAATCGATTTCAATCCCCATAAATTTTCTATTATTTTGAATAGCTGCAATCCCGGTAGTACCTGAACCCATCATTGGGACAGTCTGACCTTCCATAGTAAGTCTTGAAATTATATGCTCAGCTTCTACCATGGATTGTTCCCGTTCATGTAAAACTTTAGAAGGAGTATCTGACTTTATCATATCTGAGAGGAAATCAGTCACGGAGAGCTTATCTCCTTTTACGAACCATAGCAACCATAATTGAAATAAAGAAATATCTATAATTGAAATTTGTTCTAAGGTCTATTAACCTTAATTCGACACCAAAAACTTCAATAAAATTGATATGATAACTCTTAATAAACCAAGGTTCACCAGCGATATTATAAATAAGAAGGGGAGCTAGAGATACTAGAAAGTTTACTCAAAAATACTTCTGCATACTCTTTTTGGATTCGATTTATCCAATATTCAGATAGCACCCAGTCGTCGTTGTTCAAATATCGTTCGATCTCCTGCAGGCGGGGCTGGAATTTTTCAATGTCTACTTTGATAGCACCTAAAGCTGTAAGATACCTAAAGACTGTCTGCGCTTTACTTAGTAGACCTCCTATCCTGCGAACAAACATGTAAACAACTGCAGTTAATGCCAAGAAAGAAAAGACGAGTATTCCAAGACTAACTAATCCGGTATCGTTGAATGCTTGCGCGAATTTTTGCAGAAGATCGGGAAGAAGCAGAACAGCTATTATAAACAGTGATGTGCATTCATTAATTTATTGCTATTCTTTCTTTTTTTCTTACTTCTTCCTGCAGTCCTTGTTCGTCTGCTCTTTACATCTATAGTCA
>DASSCH010000145.1:0-10442 GCA_035697905.1 Nitrososphaeraceae archaeon | reverse complement strand
AAAACAAATTAATGTACTTTAAACCATAGGAGGCCTGCTGATGGGCCTAACAGTATTTGGGAGTCTTGCATTGGACACTACTAGAACTCCATTTAGAACGGAAGTGGATATAATGGGAGGCGCCGCTACTTATGCAGCTCTTGCCTCTAGCAAGTTTGTCGAAACAGACATTCTGGGCGTAATAGGTTCTGATTTTCCAGAAAAATACCTGGATCTCTTACGATCAAAAGTTGGAACAGCAGGATTGGAGATAAAATCAGGTAAAAAGACATTCAGATACGATTCTTCATTCAATTACGATCTTTCGCACAGGGCTACTAACAAGACGGAGCTAAACGTAATCGCAGAATACGAACCGTCAGTGCCTAATCAACTTAAGACTTCACAGTTCGTCTATTTGGCAAACAACGATCCGATTCAGAATATCAATCTGCTCAAACAATTCATAAATCCAAAGCTGGTAGTCTGTGATACCATAGAATTTTGGATTCAAACAAAGCCCGATGCAGTGAAGAAAATGTTCGGAATGGTACATGGAGTTATTATTAACGATCAAGAAGCTAGAATGCTTTGTGGTATGTCAAACCTAATTAAATGCGCTAAGGAGATACTGTCATGGGGTCCAGAATTTGTTATTGTCAAAAAGGGGGAACATGGTTCGGTTTTGGTGCGATCAGACATGATATTTGTTGCTCCTGCTTATCCCCTGGAAGAGATCGTCGATCCTACTGGAGCTGGTGATTCCTTTGCCGGAGGATTTATGGGGCACTTGGCCTCAATTGAGACTAATGGCGTAATAGAATTTAGATCAGCAGTGGTTTACGGTAACGTCATGGGTTCATTTGCAGTAGAAGATTTTGGTTTAAACAGACTTCTTAGCATTGACAAAGAAGAAATTAGCAAAAGATTTCATCTCTACCGTACATTAACACAGCTTTAGCCTTCGAAGATTTTTATGCTTGGTGCTTCAAAACAGGCATGAAGTAACCATGCACTTATGACAATCAAATTTCTCAATCATAAAATAGCTTGCTTAGAACTTCCTTTCTATGAAAGGGATACTGCTGAGGTAGCAAAATCACTTTTGGGGAAGATTATTGTACGGAAGCTAGGATTGCCTGGATCTATTTCAACGTTGGCTGGTTACATCATAGAAACTGAAGCATATGGTTACCGAGATGATCCCGCTAGTCATGCGTTTAGTGGTCTTAGGCCAAGGAACTCGGTCATGTTCGGGGACGTGGGCCGTTTATATGTATATTTTGTTTATGGTAAGCACTTTTGTGCTAACGTCACCGCAAGAAAGAACGATACCGAAGCTGGTGCGGTACTAATACGATCCATTATGCCCTTGGCAGGACAAGCTATAATGAACAAGAATAGAAAGTATTCTAAAAATTTGACAACAGGTCCAGGTCGAACTACAGAGGCTATGTCAATAACGCTGGCTGACAATGGCTTAGACGTTACTAAAGAGACCTCTACTATCTCTATCCATCATGGGCTGGATATCGCAGACTTTTCGGCAAGCACAAGGGTAGGAGTATCAAAAGCCATAGATAGACCTTGGAGATACACAGCTACTAGATTTGCGTCTGACCTGAAGATTGAATTTCTTCCAAGCTGATATCACGCAACCTTCTTTAGGGAGGGTAATAAAATCCTCTTGAAAACTTGTTTAACTTTCATTGTTAGGCGAACAACACTTTTTTCCCTGGATTCATAATGTTTTTGCTGTCGAAAACCTTCTTCACTTGGACGAATAACCGGTGAGTATCAATACCAAACATTTCCTTGATGTATCGAGAACGCGACAACCCGTCCCCATGCTCCGCACTTATGCTCCCTCTGAGCCCCTTTACTTTCAAAAAAACTTCATCGGCAAGATGCTCAATGACTTGTTCACCTTGAGCAGACTGGGCATTAATAAGCGGTCTTGTGTGAATATTCCCATTACCGATATGACCGTACATCACATAATCTAACATGTACTTATCACAAAGTCTCTGAACGAATGGAATATACTCAACTAATAAGGACGGATTAACAATAGTATCCTCAATAATTCCTATAGCTTTCTTGTTACCGTCACCGATTCGCAGTATATGATTCAATGAATTTCTTCTATCATTCCATGCATTATTAAAGCTAGTCGCGTCAGACAACGTCTCTATCGAAATGCATCTCTGTTGCAGGGAAGATTTGCATCGATCAACCTGTCGTTCTAGTTTTGTTATGGATTCTCCACAGAACTCCACATAGATTGTGGGGTAATCAGTTAGTCCTTTCTCGCTATCCTGAACCATCTCTGAACGAAGGCGTCCGAAACTTAGGAGCTCGATAGCCGAAGGATGAAAAGATAGTATTTTCGAGACAGATTGCAGTAAGCCTTCCAAATCAAAAAACTCACATACAAGCAGAATCTCAAACATTGGAATGTCCACAGTCCTCAATTTGGCTTTGGTTATGATTCCAAGCGTACCCTCTGCTCCTGCAAAAACCCTTTGAGGAAAATATGATCCATTACGGACCAAAGCATCCAACCTAAATCCAGAGGAATTTTTAGAGGTATCTGGATAAGATGCGGCGATTAGACCCAACTTTGTCAAGACTATTGGCAGTAGCGACGCACAACGATGATCAGGTTGTATTGAAGAACCTATTGTACTCATGGATCCATCAGAGTATACAACGTCCAATTCTTCAATATAATCAATAGTACTACCATACCTTAATGTGTGAGCCCCGCTTGAATTGTTGGCAATCATACCCCCAATTGTGCAAAAATTACTGCTCGAAGGATCGGGAGGGAAGAACTTTCCCCTTTTTTTGAGCTCTTTGTCCAGTACTGCCTTTACAACTCCGGGTTCAACCACCACATAACTTTCTTCGATTTCGATAATCCTGTTCAATTGTTTGCTAATGTCAACTACTATCCCCTGCGTTAGCGCTTGTCCAAGCAGACCCGTCCCACCTCCTCTGGGAGTTAATGGAATTTCTTTTCTATTTGCATATTGACAAATGTTGGCTACATCCGTCGCGTCATCAGGGACAAAGACCATTGACGGATGGACCTGAAAATGACTGGCATCAACTGAGTTTATGAGACGTGTCCATTGATCCGTGGATGCCTTGCTTGCCAATTTCCGCCAAAGAATATCGTCCATCATCCAAGTGAAATATACCTTATCCGCAATATAAGGGGGATGCACTTCGTTGCATATCTTGACTTTAAGTTGCTAAGATTGGAGGTCTGTCTTCTAATTTGAAGATATTCTTACCCGTCTAACAGCCTAGAAACCCGCCAATACTATTGGGTCCGTTGCACTGACTGAAGCGGAGACACGCATAACATGACATCTTCCTTTCTTGCCTCCATTTATCGCCTCGCTAGTGCCATATAACAAATAAATTAATACTGTTTTTTCGCATCATATTCGTTTACAAAGGATGGTCCCTGAACCGTCCTTTTCGTTACATCTCATAACTGAATTAAGGTAACTTGACGTATCAAATTTTAGACTGCACGGATAGAAAAATGTCTATATCTAGAGTTGTGTCTGGATTCCTTTATGAATAAAGGAAAATTATTTTTCATCTATATTGCTAAAGAGTCAGAATGGAAGGACAGAGAAAGTCAAGATTGGACTTACGTTCTATCCATGGTGCGTTTTTTCAATTGGTGGATAAAAAGGAATTTCAATATTAGTTTCACATTAGATGCTGATATATTGCCTGTGATTCCAGGCCATTTATTCGATCGAATGTCCATTGGCTACCTGACAAGAGATCACAAGGACCGAGGTTCATCAACATACCATTTCTATTTGGCCTATTTTAAACCAATCTGGACTGATTGTAAGATTGAGGGCTATTCAGCCGAAAATTTTTCGATGGTTTATTGGAAGAGACCCCAAGATAGCGTTACTGGTTACGATAGATCCAGATTCTTCGCTGAAAACAACTGTGCAAAAATATCTCACCTTCTTACTCATGAGTGTTTGAGACTATTAGGAAGACATAGAAAAGAATACTTTTCGTTGGTTCACGATTTATGGGAAGGCCATGTGAGAGGCTCAATTCCCTTCTTGTACCATAATGATAAGTTTGCACAAGTTTCAGACGATTCAACATACTTTTTCAAGGTAATTGACGTCAAGCGACTTCGCCATCTATGATTCAAATTTATTTTGAATAATGAGTGAGTAAAAGATTGGATCGGTTTGAAGATGTCTTGATCAAGAGTGGAGCAATTTCTTCACTGATAGGCGTTACCATCCTTGTGACGTTGATTATAGTACTTTTGGCTTTTCCGGTCACAAAATACTGTGAGAATAGCACAAACAAGTGTGAATTCATTTCTGAATCTCCTCAACCCCTTAGAGGGATCGTCCAACCTATTACCTTAATTGTGGCTTTGGCAGGAATAGCTGCAGGGATATTATTGCTACGGCTAGGGATGTGGCGCAAAACGAGAATAATCTAATAAGTTTGTTCAGTAACGTTACAACGGACCTACATCTTTAGTATGAAGACCAACCATTCAGTCATGCCATAACCTATGGAGCATTTAAGTAAGTTTTAGCGTGATTACCACGTACATGAGTCTAAATTTTCATTACACGAAGGGATGGGGCCGAAGGGATATGTTCTACCTGCACCATCAAGTGTCAGTAATTGAACCCTTGATCCACGGGTTTCTGCCCAATTACGTTGGTTGGGATGTAAGATCTGGAGCCCGTTGCGATCCCTGGCTTCGCTACGACCCCACCCAGCAACGCCTGTAAATATTGAAGCGTTATATCAGCGTATCTCCGCCACCTTACTGATTTAGACAAGAATACCTATCAAGGAAAGAGATAAATAATTTTGGAGCATACCCAACGATATTGACCGGAGAGACGCAGCTGCGGGCAAGACGAACTAGAATAAAGATCTTGAGAGCGATAGCAGAAAAGAGAGGAGCTGCAAGGTTCTCCGACATTAGAAATTCCACTGGACTTTCTACCGGCTCCATATACTATCATCTTGAACGAATGGCTAATTATGTTGGAAAAAATTCGAAGCAATATACGCTTACTGACCAAGGATTTCGGTTTCTTCAAGAAATCGATCATAGTTACATCGACAATCGACCGGAGCAGGTTACTGTCTGTCCTAAGGTAATGGAGCATCATATGCCATCCAGAGGAAGCATAGGGCGACAGTCGTTGAAGGAGTTTATGTGGCTACTTCCTTATGCAGGTATCGTTGCTGCAATAGTATCTGTATTGCAGGTTAATTCGGCTTTGGGCCTCCCTGGATTAGATTTAGACAAGATGATCGCAAATGCAAGTTTGATATCATCTTTATCGATAACAGGTATTCTCGCTGCGGCGTTCCTGATTATGTTCAGGAGGAAGATAATTCCTAGGGGGACAAAAGGCGTCCTCTTATCTGGGGCTACTGTCGCATCAGTGGTGGCCGTGAATTTGATAGTATTCTCGGGGCTTTATACACGAATCGGTGTGATTTCAAGTGTATCTTATGCCACTGAGCTAATCGCAAATGCAAGTTTGATATCATCTTTATCGATAACAGGTATTCTCGCTGCTGCATTTTTGGTCATTTTCAGGCACCAGATGATACCTGGAGGGGTAAAAGGATTGACATTTCCAGCGCTAATTGTCATTTCGGTAGTCATTGTTAATATTCTTGTGTTCTCAGGGCTGGGTGCTCAGGTTACGATGAATCAAGTAGTGTACTAGATTAATCTACATCTGGATTTTAGCTCTACAACAAAGCTATTATACCTTGATAAAGGCTATTGCAAAGTACTGGGAGCTGTCGTGGTCGCGCGTCGTAGAAATTGCGATTATACGTTAACATCAATTTTAGGGTTGGATCCAAATGAAGCCCAACTTTTCTTGTTGGTCGTATATTCTGGGAAAATGACTGTATCCAAAATTGCAGAGGCTTGCAATTGGAATGCTGAGAAGGCCAAACTCTATTCAACTAGGTTAACGGAAAAAGGTATGTTTATCGAAATCGAAGAAGATAATTTCGAGTCACTTCATCCCCGATTCGCCCTATCTAATAGGTATAGAAGGCGATGCAATGAGCTTGGCGTGGAATATGGTAAGAGCAATAAAGTGGATAGCCTCGCAGCTTATTTAGAAAAGTACTACGATTTGGCGAGAACCAATTAAATATACCAATGATTATACCTAAGGACGAATTGATTGGCATCGGATTCGAGTAATCCAAATTCTGTCACCGGAGTTGTGTATTTTGGGGTTATCAATATAAATGAAGGCCATAGAAATATTGGATCTGTTGATGTCTGGCGAAGCGTAGTGACGAAAGAGTTATTCTGTGAAGAAAAAAGAATCGGTGTCCTAGATATTTCAGACAAGATCGGATTGAACAGGATCGACAAAAGTAAGAAATGGGCGGTAGCAGTAAATAGAAAGCGAAGTGGGACTAACAGATGGAAGCTAATAGAACTTGCTGTAAATGGTCCTCAGCGATTCATTGATTCAGATGATGAGTCAATGGTTGAAGTCGATAGTGAAAACTTTAGTATTGTTGATGCCGACTGGTGGAGTTTTTTGGTTGAGCCCAATGTAAATCGAACATTAGATGTTACTGAAGTTCTTCCTGGAAATGCAACCAAATAAAATTCCAGAATTCCATCACCCTTATACAGTCGTGATAACTTCCTCTAGAGGAGGCAACATTGCAAGCAAGTTGAGAGGATATATATTGATAGATGGTAAGAAATTTCATTTTAATGCGTTAGCATTTGGGAGGATCGGTGGGCATAATATTAGCTTAAATCTTTCAAAGAAGACTCTTGCAGAGGTGACAAAAATGGGTCTAGATGGCGAAAAACTATCACTGAGTCTCCAGAGAAAGCTTATTGAGGGGGACGTGATTCTGAAACCAAACCGACAAGGGGATATAGATAAAATGAATGTCTAGACCAACGCGTCTTTGAGTGAAATTCCACAGCTGCATCTTCTTCTACTTTTAGGTGTCTCTAAGATTAGTTCCTTGATCAGAGTCTTAATCTTCCCAATATTTTCTTGCAATTGGGTCAAAATACCTTGAGAGCTAACGGGGTGTTGAGCCCAGACATCAAAGTCAGTAATTGTTGCCAATGATACATAGCAAATTTCTGCCTCCCTTGCCAACACACATTCAGGAACTAGGGTCATCCCGATAATTTGAGCACCTACCACCTCGCGGTAATATTTAGATTCCGCCCGTGTTGAGAATCTCGGGCCTTCTATGCACAAATATGTGGCCTGATCATGACATGGGAATGAATGCTTTCTAGCCAATTTAGCAGTTATATCTCTAAGCTCAGGACAGAATGGGTCAGCTACCGAAATATGACAAACTCTTCCTCCCGAGTAGAAGGTTTGTTCTCTCTTTCTAGTAAAATCTACAAATTGGTCAGGTAATATGATGTCCCCCGGGACAAAATCCCTATCAAGGCTTCCGACAGCGGACGGAGAAATTATTCTTGATACTCCAATCTCCTTTAAGGCCCAAATGTTTGCTCTATAGTTAATGCCATGAGGAGGTATTGTATGATTTCTACCGTGTCGCGGCAAAAATGCAACCTTCACACCTTCCAATTCACCTACTGTGATGAGGTCAGAAGGATGTCCAAATGGTGTGCTCATCTTAGCTTCTACTAAGTTTGTGATTATGGTAGTATCATACATACCTGTTCCCCCTATAATTGCAATATCGGCAGTGATATCGGCTGTCATTTCGAATTAATATTCTATTAATGACTGAGTATTATATCCTAATTTCCGTAAAGTTGCTCCACCTTTCAGGTCACTTAGTTCTATCAAAATAGCGAACCCGGAGATATTAGCCCCCTCTTCTCTCAATAACCTCGCAGCTGCCAAGGCCGTGCCGCCCGTTGCTATCAAATCGTCAGCAACAATGACATTCTGTCCTCGTATAAGACTGCCTTGTTGAATTTCCATCTCCGCTGTGCCATATTCAATCTGATATGATTGTCGACTAGTTTTGCCTGGCAATTTTCCAGCTTTTCTAATCATGAGCACACCTACGCCAAATCTTATTGCGATACAAGTCGCAATAATAAAGCCTCTGGATTCAATTCCCGCAATCACTGTAGGCGTCTCTGCACTAAACCTGCGATAAAATTCTTCCGAGATATAATTCAAAGCACCCCCATTACTAATTAGAGGATTAATATCCCTAAACAATACCCCTTGTTTTGGAAAATCAGGAAAATTTTTTATTAACTTCTTTAGATCAAGTGGTTTTGCAGCCAATAAATTCCTACGGAAATCCGGTGAATAAAAAACCTTTCTAAGCTAGATCCGGAAGCGTCAAAAAACTAATACGTCCAACCTTTTGTTTATCTCTACTTCCATGTATTGTACAAATCTTGTTAGACTGCATTTCAAATTGAGAAACTTAAATTTTATGTCTTCAACCTCTATTTGCGCTATACGTATGTCCGCTGGCATCCTACCGAATAAGACAAATGGTTTGTTTTCAATTTAGTGAAATAATTCTATCATACTGAGAGTACTTTTCAAAAAGTTGAAAAGAAGATATAAATAATATCAAAGATAATATAAGTTAACCATGCCTATTCGCAGTGGGGCGGAATATATACAGAGCCTTAGAGGACGAAATTTAGAAGTATATTTGTTTGGAGAACTTGTAAATGAACCCGTTGATCATCCTATGATACGACCTTCGATTAATGCTGTTGCTGAAACCTATGAATTGGCAGAGAAGGAGCCTGAGCTGGCTTCGGTTCATTCTTCCTTGTCTGATACGAGAGTGAATAGATTCTTACACATTACCGAAAGTGCAGCGGATTTAGTCAACCAGAATCGTATGCAGCGAAAATTAGGACAACTGACCGCCACTTGCTTTCAGAGATGTGTCGGAATGGATGCTTTGAATTCTTTGTATTCTACTACTTATGAAATCGACAAGAAGCATAATACCGGGTATCATGCCAGACTCAAGGAATTTATAAAATTTGTTCAAACTGAAAATTTAGTTATTGGCGGAGCAATGACTGACGTAAAGGGTGATCGAAGCCTTTCTCCCAGCCAACAGGATGACCCAGATATGTTTCTCCATGTTTCAAAAAGAGATGAGAATGGAGTATACGTGACTGGAGCCAAAGCGCATCAGACTGGTTGCATTAATTCACATTGGATAATGGTCATGCCTACCATGAGATTAAGATCTGAAGATAGGGATTACGCGATAGTGGGTGCAGTAGCCGTTGATGCTCCTGGGATAACTTACATTTACGGCAGACAATCATGCGATACTCGGAGCATGGAAGGTGGAGATATTGACCCCGGAAATGCACAGTTTTCTGGTCAAGAGGCCATGATAATTTTTAAGGATGTGTTTATTCCTAAAGAACGGATTTTCATGGATGGAGAAGTTGAGTACGCCTCAATGCTTGTAGAACGCTTTACCTGCTATCATAGACGGAGCTACGTTTGTAAGACTGGCTTAGGAGACGTATTGATCGGAGCTGCTGCTGCAATCGCTGATTACAATGGAGTGGCAAACGCTTCTCATATCAAAGACAAGCTAGTCGAGATGACTCATTTGAATGAGACTATATTTGCGGCAGGGATTGCATCATCATACCAGGCCCAACAGACTGCCTCTGGTAATTTTCAAAACGACGATATGCTTGCTAACGTCTGCAAGCACAATGTAACTAGATTCCCGTATGAGCTGAGCAGAATAGCCCAGGATGTGGCAGGCGGCTTAATGGTTACCATGCCATCTGAAAAAGACTTTAAGAGCCCAATAGTTGGACCTCTACTTGAAAAATATCTGAAGGGAAGAAAAGGCGTATCAACGGAAAACCGTGTAAGGATATTAAGATTAATTGAAAACATGACACTTGGTAGGAATGCAGTGGGATATCTTACTGAATCTATGCATGGTGCGGGTTCACCCCAGGCCCAACGCATACAGATTGCAAGGCAAATGCAGTTGGGATACAAAAAGAAATTGGCAAAGAAGTTGGCAAATGTCCACGAGGGTGAAACTGAAGAGCTAGACTATGAACAGGCGGATTACTTTAATAAGATATTCGGAATGAATGATTCAAAACTCACCTCTTAGACAAAATTACCTATTTGGATTCAATACTGATGGTGTATTCAGTACATTTTTGTTTGCTGGTGGACAACAAGTGACTCAAATTAAGGTAGCTCGGATTGCAAATTAAGAATTACAAAATGGCTGATTTGATTAAACCAATCAATTAGTCTAAAGTATTCATTTTTTGTGGCAAATCATCGACTTTCATCTCTGGTTATATATCGTAGTTCGAAGGTCGACCAATATTATTGACAATAATTTTGAAAAAACAAGACAAGAAATATAATCTGGTAACAATTGGTTATGATAAAGTAACC
>DASSCH010000144.1:0-5803 GCA_035697905.1 Nitrososphaeraceae archaeon | reverse complement strand
CGAAGTTTGTAAGTGTGCTTGTATTAATCTGGGATGGTCTCTTCACGGATTCCTGACCGGAAACGTTGGCACTGGTTCCAACCAAGTAGCGACTAAATTTGAGAAGCGAAAGGGTGCATGGATTGCCTGGTATTCTCACTGCAAGTGAGGATTTATTACCGGTTAACCTAGGAGAGATGTCTCTATTATTCAGCGGACATATTATCGTTAGGGGACCAGGCCAAAAAGATCGAGCTAATTTTCTAACCTTGTTCGAAACTTCAACTATGTTTTCGAGATCCATGAGACTCGCACAAAGTACTGGCAATGCCTTCTCGGCCACCCTGCGCTTTAAATGAAATATTCTCTCTACTGCATTATCATTAAATGGATTGCATCCTATTGCGTATACGGTGTCTGTGGGGAAAACTATCACCCCTCCATCCCTTACTATGTTTGCACAATTCTCGATTGCATTATTCTCACCACATTTGAAGCTCAAATAGCCGCCCCTCGTATTATCCATGTTCTTTCAAAGACCGGGATAATAGCGATTTTCTGTATATCCTTCCTTTAGATAATCCTTTTCTATGCATCTACTGTAAGATGATTCTTAACGAGCTCATTATTTACGTATTCCTTGAGCGCGCCTATTCCAGGCAAACATCAGAAAGATAAATGGTATTAACATGATTCCCGTAGCTATCAAAACCGGTTGGATAACTCTAAAATCAACTGACTGGCCTAGCGCCATCATATAAGGAAAAGGGTACAGTCCTGATACAAAAAACCAGAACGCGATGAACAGTAAGATAAACTTTGCATTTCTTTTTAAGAAGCTAGAGGGAACTGCCTTGACCTTATTACATTTCACACATATGTTTTTCCCGTAAACTATGCATGACGAACACACACTCCTTTCACAATCTGGGCAAATCCTATCACCAAATCTAGAACCACAAATTGTGCAGCTTTCCAAACTCTTCAAATGATTATAGCATGATTCGCATAATAGTATTTTGTCAATCACTTGCAAGGAAGGGCTCCGAAGATATGAAATTGTACTCTTTGAATTGAAAATAGATAAATATACTAACCATCTCCAGCATCAGAGTCTCGGGTATGGAAATTGAGCACTGTGTATTTCCAAATGACCTCCTCTACGATTTAGATAATTTGGTTTGGGCACGGAAAAATGATGGCAATACTCTTGTTATCGGAATTACCTCAATATTGTCCTCTATTGCAGGTAAAATTTCAGTTGTAAAGTTAAAGGAAGTCAATACTACAGTAATGAGGGGAAAAAACATAGGAACGATTGAAAGCGGGAGGTATTTTGGCACTGTTAGAGCTCCGGTGGATGGAAAGATTATGGCCATTAATCATGAACTTGTCAGCAATCCCAAATTGGCGAACGATTCGCCCTACGATAAGGGCTGGTTCATCGCTCTTGCTCCGACTTCGGCAAACGGCTTCCTTAACGACTTCAAATCGTTGCCTAACGATAGTGAGGAATTTAGATCGTTAATCCGTAGACTACATGTCAAATGCTATACAGCACTTCCAGATTTTGAAATGTTTGAAATAGGTATTGAATGTGCGGCAACTCTATCAAAACTAGACGATCTAATATCAGGGATCGAAGGTGGACAAATCATTCATCTAGTCTCAGATGATCCTATGGCCGACATTGAAATGACTAGATGGTCCGAGCAGACCGGACAAAAATTAATGGAAACGAGAAAAGAAGGAAATTTATTGCATTTTCTGGTCCAAAAAGCAGATTGACTGCCTCAATAGGTTGGGACGGGCCTGGCCAAATCCATTTTTGTCACTTCTCGATCGGGTTTGCGATCATGTTTCCCCATTCAGTCCATGAACCGTCATAGTTCTTTACGTTCGGATAACCAAGAAGGTATTTCAGAACAAACCATGTGTGCGAAGATCTTTCGCCGATCCTACAATAAGCGATAATTTCCTTATCGGAGGTAATCCCTTTTGATTCGTATAGCTGCTTCAACTCTTCTGTATTTTTGAATGTCCCATCACTATCATTTACTGCTTGCGCCCATGGAATATTGAGAGCTCCTGGAATGTGTCCTCCTCGTTGAGCATGTTCTGTTGGATACTCTGGCGGCGCCAGAATTTCTCCGGAAAACTCTTTTGGCGATCTAACATCCACCATCTTTAGCCCTGGGGCGTTAACAGCACGTTTGACTTCGTGTAGAAATACCCTAATTTTACTGTCTGGTTCAGACGCGGCAAATGTTCCTTTCGGATAAGAAGGAACTTCCTTAGCTAACGCTCTATCTTCTTGCAGCCATTTTTTTCTGCCACCATTGATTAGTCTGATATCCTTGTAGCCATAATACTTGAGAACCCAAAATGCAAAGGCGGCAAACCAATTGTTAAAATCTCCGTACAATAGTAAAGTAGTATCATTGTTAATTCCAGCGTTTTGAAGAAGGTTTTGACAGGCTTCTTTAGTAAGTACATTGCGGGTAAGTGGGTCATTGATATCATTTTTCCAATCAAACAATACAGCGCCAGGTATGTGTCCCAATTCGTAGTTTGCTTTTGGATCATAGTCAACCTCTGCTATTCTGACCTTAGAATCCTTCAAATGGTCCTCCGCCCATTGCGTGTCGACAAGTACCTCAGGATGCACGTAACTCATTTTTCTCTATGAAAATATGAGTCCTCGTAATATATTAGTTTAAGATCTAAATAAGAGCATCTGATTTGCCATTGAATTCCTAATTCCTAATTGACCGAATAGCTGCCGATACTAACTGGAAAACAATTCAAAAGTATCATGGATAAAGGTAAATGGAAAGAAATAGAGAAAAATAAGACTTGGGGTCCCATCTTCGTTATTCCTGTTTATTGCATTACTTCAGGTATCTCACAAACCCTTTGCGTTTAGCAGCGGCGTGTTTGCTCCATCAGGAATCCCTGTGAAATATCCTTGACCTTCTCCGCTGCAAACAGTTGATGGTTTTGTTCCGCTGTCAACAACAGCAGCTTTGACTTGGGCCGGAGTGGCTCCAGGATGCAAGGACTCGTACAGGGCTATACCTCCAGTCACATGCGGTGCAGCCATACTAGTTCCACTTAGCTGAGCGTAATTTCCATCCCTATACGTTGATAAAATACCCACGCCTGGTGCAACTACGTCTACTGGCTCTCCATAGTTACTAAACGAAGCAAATGTGTCATCGTTTCCGTATTTAGTAGATGATCCCACTCCTCCGCATTTTCCGTCACTATCTGTCATGGCAGACACGGCTATAACAATTGGATTTCGAGCGGGAGTGAATGAACTTGCGTCCTTGTGATTGTTACCAGCAGCTACAACGAATACAATACCTGCATGTACTGCATTACTGATAGCCGCGTCGAGGGCAGGTGAGCTACATTCACAGCCAAAACTTAGGTTTACCACATCTATCTCATTTGAGTGTGCAGTAACATAATCTATGCCTGCAATGATGTCCGATATAGAACCAGCGCCGGTACTATTAAGAACTTTAATAGACCAGAGACGTGCGCCTGGAGCAATTCCAACAACCCCAATTGAATTATCTTTTGCAGCTGCTATTCCAGCAACGTGTGTCCCATGGCCATTGTCGTCGTCAGCTGAAGGGGTCCCAGGCACAAATGTTTTTTCGTGATAGACATTCAAATCAGGATGGGTAAGGTCGATTCCCGTATCAAGTATTGCAATGTCTGCGTCCACAGCTCCGCCACCGTCGCCAGATGCGGTGGGGCTTGCATCCCCGTCCACTCTATCTACCCCGACTGGAATTGTCTGATTGAATACGTGAACTCTCTGGTCAGGTTCCACGAATGCGACTCGAGGATCTTGCCTCAATTCTGAGACCAACGCGGCATCACTTGCATTTTCTGATGTCTTCATAACGTAACCATCTAAGGCATGCTCGTAAAGATTGAGAATTTCGGCCCCTTTAGTTCTTGATTCTTCTGCCATTGCTCTAACTTCATCTGCCCTCATTCTAGCACTATCTGAACCACTTGTGGCAGTCGGTTCAGGCTTTAGAACGACTATATATTGTCCTCTAATTGGTTCCCTAGCTGCCTTGATAAGTTCATAGCGATCGTTCTGACTTCCAAGTATTGCCTCCTCTAATGGATTGAATTTACTTTGCGGTTCTGGAGCAATCGTTTGGTTTAAGGTATTGGGCAATGGAGCAATGCTCTGGTTGGAAGAGTTGATGTTCATAACCACTGTAGCGTTGTTGCTAGTTAGACCGAATTGATCAACTGCCTTATACATGAAGCTATCTAGACCAGAGTATCCTTCGAAAGGAGTGTATTTAACACTGGCTGAATTTGTACCGGTAGTAAGATTTCCATGATCAGGAAGATTGGTTATATAGTATGTCAAATGATCGACCAAATCCGAATCACTACCATTCAGCGTGATTTCAAAGGAAGCCGCCGGAGAGACCATGGCATGGATATCTGAGACTATTGGAGCGCTGTGGATAATTGGCTCATTATTGCTTGTGGCGTTGTTGGAAAAAGTGATGGGCGATTGAGAATCTCTAATGAACGGAATACCTTCTCTACTCACGTCAGGGATAGTCGTAGGCTTCTTATTCTGGTTCTCCACTTTCACAGTCAATTCACGTAAGGCAACGTCCTCATTATTTTCAGAATCTCCGTAGAAAGTGATCCTCAAGTATCTTCCATCTGAAGCAGGTAACTTATAGTTTTCCTTGGATTCAGTTGTCCCACTGCTCGAACTCCTTAAAACATCTTCAAATTTTGTTCCATCCTTGGACACCGACAATACAAAGTTAACTGATTTTTCATCCCCTTCTGACCAACTCGCGTCGACTGAGCAAATCTTGTTTACTTTGCCTAAGTCTAACTGTAAAAAGGTCCCCAAATCAGCCACTGACCATTCCGTTTCAATGTCACCGTCCAACACATTCATTGTATCATCATCTACATCCTGATCCTCATCGTCATCATCGTCATCATCTTCGCTGGATGAAACACTTTGAATGGGAATCGGTAGACATGATGTGCTCGTTGTAGAATTTAAAATCGCCATTTGAGGACCTATACTCCAGTCGAGATCCTTATTCGCGATACTTGGTGATGACGATGTCGGCTTTACTGAATGTTCTTCTCCGCCAACTCCTTCAGCTGCCCTGACAAACATTGCAACTGGAATGTGTGAAGTTAGCGTTGAAGTCAGAATAAGTAGGGTTATCGTAATGTAGATCGAAAGCCTGGTAGCGGTTAACTTCTGTCTAATGTGAAATTTCATCGCGCTCCTCACTTCCTTTTTATTCCAGGGGTCCCCTCTTTCCTAAATCTACGAAACTCCCTTCTTTAGTATAAGTTACTAAATTATACAGAAATTTACGGTCGAAGTCGGTATTATGGCGCCTAGATCTTGTCATTTCATGCTCTTCGATGATAACTTAGTATTTATGCCGAGTCCAATTTTTTACGCTAAATAATGCAAGTGTTAAACTGAACTAAACAGGTACAATGACTTTGTTAGCTCAGATTAAGCAATTTAAAGAGCCATTCCGCTCACTGAAGATACTGATCACTCTAGTGGAGGCGAAAGGGTCATGATTTGATCAGGTTCGATAGTGTTTACCCTCGTATCATTTTCTAGTGAATCAAAGGTTTCTGTCTTTTTATCCGATGGAATCTGGACCGAAAAACCAATTATTGAATGGCTATAAACGTGAGTTACATTTGCACCTTTCTGCTCTACCGATTGTATAATATCATTCAAATCATCAGAAGAACTTTGATTTTTCAATGTAACGATATA
>DASSCH010000143.1:0-2409 GCA_035697905.1 Nitrososphaeraceae archaeon | reverse complement strand
ATATTTCCGCTCAATCTTTGAAACCTACTTTAACTGGCGATATTGTTATTGCTTCTGCTCATAGCAGAGAACTTATCCGCCATGGATGGAAAGGTTCAATGAACAGCATGCCTGCTTGTTATCTTACTGGTCTCTTATTAGGAAAGAAAACTATTGAAAGGGGAGCTACTAACGCAGTTTTATATACTGGTAATAATCCATTTACAACAAAAGTAGCAGCATGTTTGAAAGGAATTGTAGATTCAGGAATTAAGATTCCGGTTTCAAAGGAATCTCTTCCTAGCGATGACCGTGTGAGTGGAGAACATATAGCTAACTATGCTAAATTGTTAAAGGATAGTGGAGAAAAATATAATTCAAGGTTTTCTGCGCTTTTAAAACAAGGTCTAAGGCCCGAAGATTATCCAGTACATTTTGAAGAGATTAGAATGAGAATTTCTGGCAAATCCTCTTCTGAGGACAAAGAATTGAATGAATCTGATATTGAAGTAAATGAATTGAGCAAAGAGGGATCCCATAATACTAATATGGCTAAGTCGAAATCTTCGTCTAAAGGAGGTAATGCGAAAGAGTGAGTAGATATTCTCGTCAGCAGGAAGAGCACGTAGAATGGAAGCCGCGAACGACATTGGGTATGATGGTAGCCAGCGGAAAGATCAGTTCTATGGACCAAATTTATGAAAATGGTATGCGAATTCAGGAGTCAGAAATTGTTAAAAGGTTACTGCCAGAGATAAAGAGTCAAGTGGTTCATGTAGGAATTGTTCAAAAACAAACAGACGCTGGCGAAATGACTCGATTCAATGCCTTAGTTGCAGTTGGCAATGAAGCAGGTTGGTTTGGAGTCGGGAAGGGTAAAGCATCCCAAATGCGTATTGCAATAGACAAGGCAACCACTGCGGCTTATCTTGATGTAATTCCAGTAAAGTTAGGTTGTGGAAGCTGGGAATGCAGATGCAGTCAGCTTCATTCAATTCCATTCAAAGTTCGAGGAAGAGGAGGAAGTGTAGCAATAGAGATACTTCCAGGTCCAAGAGGACTCGGTCTTGTTGCAGGTGAGAATATCAAAAGCCTTCTAAAACTTGCTGGATTAAAAGATGCATGGACAAAGTCTTTCGGATCGACTAGCACAATGTCATCCACAATAAAAGCTATTTTCAATGCACTCAGAAGCACCTATATGTCGGGTTAATTATTAGATATGGCTTATCTAGTTGTTCGAATAAGAGGAACAGTAAACATACCGCATTGGGCAAATAATACTTTAGATAATCTAAATCTGGACAAAAGATTTCGTGCAACAGTAATACCAGAAAATCCAGAATCTCTTGGTATGCTAAGGAAAGTCAAGGAAATGGTTGCTTGGACTTCTGCTGATGCGACAATTATAAAGGAATTACTTGAAAAGAGAGGGAAAAAAACTGGATTTAAACCCATAACGAATTCTGATCTGCCAGAAGGATACAACACTATTGAGGAGCTTGCATCTGCTATTGCAGATAATAAGATAGCATTGTCAAAGATTAGATCCATTAAACCCTGGTTTGCATTGAATCCTCCTCGTGGTGGTTTTAAAAGGAAAACCAAGACACAATACTCTCAAGATGGCATACTTGGTGAAGATAAAGGCTTAACTGATATCGTGAAGAGAATGTTATGAATAGAGCAAAGCTTAAGTAAGGTGATAGAATGAATTTAAAACATCTTTCAAAGTTAATTGAAAAAGGAGAATATATTTAAAAATGGCTACTAGATTTAGAAAAAGTAGAAGACAACGGGGCAGCAGATATTGTGGATGGGGACAGGTAGGTCAACACAGACAATCCGGTGGCCGCGGCGGTATTGGCGGGGCCGGAAAACATAAGCACTTCTGGATTCGTACAGTAATTGAAGAACCTAATCATTTTGGACATGACGCTTTCAATTCATTTAATAGGAATCTAGTTTATAACTGGATTAACATCAAAGATTTAGATTCTGTTGTTGCTAAACATGGTAAGGTAGACCAGGATGGAAAAGTTATTTTGGATTTAACCTCTCTTGGCTACGATAAGTTGCTTGGTGGAGGCAAGGTTAACAGTGCATTTACTGTTAAGATAACGAGAATATCGAGTAGTGCAAAGAAAAAAATTCAGGAAGCTGGAGGCGAGGTATTGACAAATGAGCACATCGCAGACTGAAAGTCCATTTAGACGAGTAGTTAAAACTGCGTCTAGATATATTCCTCAGGTTGAAAAACCAAAAAAGAAAATATCGCTTACTGAAAAGTTTGTTTGGTGTGGTATAGCTCTTTTTGCTTATTTAATTATGGGGCAAATACCTCTATACGGTGTCACCGATGATCCTGCATTTGATTTTCTTGCGTTTGCTAGAGTTATTTTTGCAGCACAACAAGGTACATTGATGGAA
>DASSCH010000142.1:0-6459 GCA_035697905.1 Nitrososphaeraceae archaeon | reverse complement strand
GGAATTCCTGTTTGTCTAAAGGATCTCATCTATATGAAAGGAGTAAGAAGTACGAGCGGTTCAAAGATATTGTCTGATTTTGTTCCTGATTATGATTCCACTGTAGTAAAAAAACTCAAAGATGCAGGTGCAATTATTGTTGGTATGAATAACACTCATGAATTTGCTTGCGGGATAACCAATATTAATCCACATTATGGTTCATCGAAGAACCCGTGGGATATTAGCAGGATGTCTGGTGGATCTAGCGGAGGTTCTGCTGTAGCCGTAAGCGCTGGAATGGCACCGGTTTCAATTGGAACAGATACAAGCGGTTCCATACGTGTCCCATCTTCGTTTTGTGGTCTGTTTGGCTTGAAGCCGACATATGGAAGAGTGAGTAAATATGGTGTGCAGGAATTAGCACCTTCTATAGACCATATAGGTCCACTAGCTAGAAGTGCTTGGGATATAGCAGCAGTCCTTCAAACAATATCTGGATACGACGAATTAGACAGCTCCACAGTGGATATACCAGTTCCTAATTATATTAATGTCCTTTCAGAAAAACAAGAGAAAGAAGAAAAAAGATCAGACAGCTTCAAAGTGGGAATCCCAGTACAATTCTTCTTTGATATAATAGATTCAAAAGTAATGAATGTTTTTGACAAGTTTCTCGACAAACTGCATGCTTGCGGAATATCTACAGAGCCTGTAGATGTGCAAAAGACAGATAGAATAATTGATACTTGGCGAGCCATAAGACTCGGAGAATCAGCCGCTGTACACAAAGAGTGGATTGAATCCAGACGCGGAGATTACGGAGAAAATGTAATAGTCATGCTTGAGAGAGGAATGGAAATAACCGCTGTGGAATACATTAATGCTCACAAAATGAGAAAAGAAATAAGAACAGCATTCCTAGAAGCCATGAAAGATTATGATGCTCTTTTAGTTCCTACCACAATTATTTCTGCCCCCAAGTTAGATCAGACCATGGTGAATATCAATGAAAACTCTATGGAAGTATATCACGCCTTAAGCAGACTAACTACAGTTTTTGATATTACTGGACTGCCAGCAATGAATGTTCCTGCTGGTTTTATAGAAGAAGAGAAAAAGAAACTGCCTATAGGAGTTCAGTTGGTGGGAAAACCTTTCAATGAAGAAATGCTACTTAGAATCTCACACAATTATGATGAGTATTATGGAATCTCTGAAGAGATGGTTCCTTCACTATACGCCTAACTCATCAAGTAAATTTTAGATTTCTAGCTATAATGATTATCTGTCTTCTTCCTGGTTAATCCCGAATTCATCTGATACCAAAATGCATCTGGTGAGGAAGAAACCAAACCGACACTAAATTCAGCTGGGATCCCTTACCACCTTGATATCCACCTAACTCGGGCAAAGAAAAATGACCTCTTCAAGGTAATCTTTCATTTCATTTTCTGAAAGTGAAGATTCTACTCCTGTCTAGAAAGTTTACAATATTTCGAGCTTTTAATGTGTAGGTTGGCCCAGGGTAGTGATTTTGATTTAACTGAGCTAACTTGGCTTACTCTTGATTAGCCATTCAGACCAAGGAATAATACCCAGGTCGGGTCTTGGGCTATGATCAAGCATAGTCAATACTCAATTAAGTATTATCGGGGTCTTTAAAGTAACTGTTGATATGATTAACGCATAATTATAACTCATCTCACACGTAAGACTATCTTGCCATGTTTATGAACGCCTTTTGCACCTTCATACGCTTGACTTGCTTGGGAAAGAGGAAGTATCGTATCAACGACAGGTTTTACCCTCGCAGAATCAATCAGTTCTCCAATTTTGATAAGTTGGTCTCTGCTGGGATGAAGAATAAACCATGTTGCATCAATACCATATGAATCTCCTTTTTCTTTAAAATATGCCTGAAGTTTGTCAAAAGTTGTGGGAAGATCTTGACTAGCCACAGACACGAGCTTACCTCCTTTCCTGAGTACTTGCCAAGATCTTTCAAGCGTCTTTCCACCTACAGTATCAAATACCACATCTACGTCATGTACTCTATCCTCAAAGCTTGTTTTCTTGTAGTCAATTACATCATTTACCCCTAAATCTTTTAAAAAACTGGAATTGTGTTCTGAAGCTGTTCCAATGATATGTGCTCCAGTCCATCGAGCAAGTTGTACTGCAAAGCTACCCACGCCCCCAGCCGCTCCATGAATGAGTATCGTATCTTTTGAAGACAGAAGTGCATGGTCGAAAAGTGCTTGCCATGCTGTAAGCCCAGCCATTGGAACAGCCGCAGCATATTCATGATCAAGAGACTGTGGTTTTGGTGCAATCTCCGAATCCATAGCGATAACATAGTCTGCTTCTGCACCATTACGTGTGAGTGACAAAGTATCTGTTAGTCCGTATACAGCCTCACCTACCCTCTGATTGATTACTTTAGAACCAACTTCTTCTACAATACCTGAAAGTTCATGGCCCAGGATTATAGGAAGAGAAATATCAGAATGATACCAGATCCAATTTATTTCATTTGGTGTGACACCTGAAGCATAGACTTTAACCAAAAGTTCTCCTTCTTTAGGACGTGGCTGCATTACATTTTCTTCATATACAAGATCCTGAGGTCCACCGCCGAATTTATGAATACGAACTGCCCTCATACCTCAACTACTGCATCAATATCTCTAATATCTATGCCTTGGTTGGTTATTATATCCCTTTGACCTTTATTCATACTATTACTGCGGATAACCCTAGCAGTTGTTATGATGAGTCAGAATGACATATTCTGTCTGCTTAAACAAAACTGCCATTCCTTTTAGTGTAATCATAGAAAGCATGGAATAGTATTTAGATGCTTTACTATCATTTGTTTGCTCATTTCATAATGGTGTTGATAGCCTTTTTCTTGTAGCCTAAGTAGTTTAGAAGAAAAGTCAGACCACCTGCAATCAATCCTATCACTAATACCGCAGCAAATACAGATATGGGTATGATAAACTGTTCCATAACCTGAGTATTTGGTCTTAGTTCTGTAATATTTCCGCCGCTAAGAATTGTTCCAATAACACCAGATCCTATTAATCCGGCAGATGCAATAGTCAAGGTTACAGTTGCTCCTCCAATATTCATACCAAGGAGATGAATCCATGCTAATACTGATCTAAGGCCTTGTATTCCTTTGTGCATATTAACCTCAAAGTGATTGTAGAATACTGCTGTGGTGGCGATAGCTACAATCAAAACCATATAGAATATGTATCCAAGAAAGATCCATTTGGTAGGACCTTCGAAAGATAATGATAAGAATTGTATTATGTTAATATTTGAGGATAAAACTAATTGTATGGAGATGAAAAGTACCGTAAGCAAAGTGATTACTGCCCCTTGAATTATGGCTGATTTTAAAAATCTGTTAGCCCATTTTGCATATGGTAAAGTATCAGTTACCGATAATAGAAACCCGCTTCCTCCTTTTCCTTCGTTTATACTATTACCACTAACTGTTGCTTCTGGACTGTGTAAACTTTGTTTTGTTACTTCAATTCTTCTTTTTAAATGCAAAAGTAATTCGCCTCAGTATTGTATACCCATTGGCTAAAGATAAGGTTGACTTACATACAATGCTTACTTTAAACTTAAGTTGTGCTATATTGACAAAAACTGATACTCGCCTTAAATACTCCTAGTTACGAAGCCTGATCTGGATGAGCCTGTAACAGATGTATTTGTAGGTTTTTCGACTTATGAAGGAGATAACAAAAGTTGAGAGAAGAAAAAAGAAAACTCATTACTACTGCTTGCTAGCTAGCTATTCTTCACCCTTTTTACTCCTCTTCTTTGAAGAAGATGAGATTTCATCTTCTTGATCATCTGTTCCCTTTTCATTCAAAGTAAATTTAGCATCAGAATATGGATGATATGGAGAATCTATCATGACATTTCCACAGCTGTTTTTGTGGGATCTCCAAAAAACGTATCGGGAGAAGATAGTACTTGGTTTGTTATCTGCAAAGCAATATTATGGTAGGATTTCTGGTTTGTTGGATGCTGGCTTGATTAAAAGGCGTAACAGTAGGTATTCGCTAACGAAGTTAGGAAAGGTAGTCTACGACTCACATATGATAATAGGTAAAGCACTTTCCTACTACTCGAGATTAAAGGCGATAGAATCAATTGAAATGTCTTATGGTGCGGCGTTTCCCAAAGAAGAATTAGAGAAATTGATTGATGCTCTGATAGACAACCACCAAATCAAAGACATGATTATGAAACGGAACTCAGATCGTTTGGCTAAAGGGGACACCGATGTGCACCTGGTGAGGAAGAAACCAGACCGACGTTAGAGTCGACTGCGATTCCATACACGTGGATATGAGTGATAAGTCTCTATGGAGACAAAAGCATACCCAGGGTTTAACTCGTACATTCCGCCTTCCCCGTCATGATTCCTCTATTGCCACTAGATCGAGTTTATCTTTTTGTTTACTTCCTTTACCAGGTCGTCAGTAGATATTGGTTTTTGAAGAAACACATCTTTCTTTAAAGCACAATGTTCTAAATCTCTCCTCTCTCCATAATACATCTCGCTTGCTGTGAGAAAACACACTTTGACATTGGGATCTATTTTCTTTAGGCTCTCGTATAGCTGAAAGCTATCCATCTTTGGCATCATAATATCGATCAGAACAAGTGCATAAAAGCCAGGCTTGAAACTCTTCAGCGCTGATTCTGGGTCATTGAATGTATCTACGTCAAATAGTCCGACGGTTTCTAGTCCTGCCTCCAATGTTAGAGTGATATCTGGTTCATCATCGACTACTAAGATCCTTCTTTTAGTATCCTGGCTAGTCAATGCCTTCTTAATACACAACGCATACAAGGTACGTAAACTTCTAAGGACTTATGTTAAACTAAGCAGCCAGCGATACAAGTTACACAACAATGTCATTCATCCTTATATAATATGGTTCTATAGTTGTCGGCGGCAGAACCTCTCTGTTCTGATAAAATTCTCTCTTTCTTGTCGCAGTTCTTGCAGCCATCTCCACTTTCTTGGTCCACTATTTTTCTTATTTCCATAAACATTTCTATCAAAACCAAAATATCCTAGAACTGTTTCTGTTGCATCAAGTAACATCTCTTTATATTTTTCTTTGTCATAATCCAGTTTTCCGTCAATTCCACTGGTAGAGTCTATTGATGCAACTCTACAAAGTGGATTGTTATGCTGTGAGTCTGTGTAAATGTATTTGATAGTATCGCCTTTAGATGGAAGTTTATCCTCATTATTACTTGACTGAATAGCTGCACTAACATGAGGAAATAGACTTCTGTATTTTCTTATATCCTGACCAAGCAACTTATGAATTATGAGGTCATCTTGAGTAATATCCTCTCCTCCTATCATAATCTTGTCTATTGCCTTAGTAACCAGCAGAAGAGCATTTTCATATCCTTTGTTAGTAATCTCTTCTACATTCCCACAATCATAGAGGGCAGAAAGCAGCTCAGTTTGGAACTCTTTTATGAACTTAGGAGTGTCATGTCTTCTTATTTCTACACCTCTAACAACTAGGTCTCCATCATGGGTTTTCCCATAGTATTGCTTAAGGGTTTCAATCTTTTCAGCGGCTTCTAAAGGCAAAAGAACTAGAAACTTGAAGTTATGTTCTACTGAGATGGGGAGGCCTGTCTCGCTTCGTAATATGCTTGCAATCTTTTCATATTGATCTGTAGGTGCTGCTCCATTAAGATTTTTTATGAATATGGAATCAGTGTCTGCGTATATTAACTCGCAACCTAACCTCTGTACAATGTCTTTTGTTTTTATCAGGATTTCTCTTGATAACTTGTTTATTTCCTCAAATACTCTAACATTGCCATACCTATTCCAAATAGAACCAGTTGTTCCGTAAAGGCACACAAGTATGTTCTTGAGTGAATCAATGCGTTGTTGACACCAAAGATACTCTTTGCTCCTTGCGTCAAGTCCATTTGATATTGCTTCAAAGTAAAGACGTCTTTGCAGAAACTTTTCAACGACGGTTGGAAGTAGTCCTTTGTTTGCTACTCCTTTTTTAGTTTTTTTGTCTGGGTTAACCGTTTCATAGCTCAAGTCGTGATTCACTATGAGGTTGGCGTATTCATTGTCGTAGTCTAGTACTACGACGTTTTCATGTAGTCCTGTTTGAGGAGAAATTATCATGCCGCCTCTATCATTTGAGACCAGTTCTTCTATCGTTCTGATATGTTCATGGTTGCTAGAATTGCCTTTCTTTGGAATAACGTAGCCTCTTTGAGTCATCTCATAACAATTTCGACTATCTATTAGACGATTCATGCCATATTTTGCTGCAAGATCCATGGGAAGAAAACCAAACCTGCACAGTTCGATTAATCCCGCAAATCCAAATCTGTCTAATATTGATGAGTACCTATTAACGGTCTTGCTACTGATAGCGAGTCTACCTT
>DASSCH010000141.1:0-3532 GCA_035697905.1 Nitrososphaeraceae archaeon | reverse complement strand
TATAACAACGAATCCCGAAACTTCAGCAGCTGAAATGAATTTTGCTGAAAACGCTACTAAACCTGGGCAAGTTGCTACCATTGATACTTCTCAAGGTCCCATAAAAATAGAGTTCTTTCCTGACGCTGCGCCAAAACATGTAAACAACTTCATTTCACTTGCTAAAACTGGATTTTATGACGATACATTGTTCCATAGAATAGAAGACGGGTTTGTTATTCAGGGAGGAGACAACAACACAAAGTCTAATGGTACGTCGCGAGAGATGTGGGGCACAGGAAACCCGGGTCACGCACTGCAGGCTGAATTCAATGATATTGCGCATACACGCGGCATCATTTCAATGGCCAGGGCAGCCGATCCAAACAGCGCAGGCTCCCAATTCTTTATTGTTCTGAATGATTCTCAATTCTTGGACAATCAGTATACTGTTTTTGGTAGAGTAATCGAGGGGATGGATGTGGTAGACAAGATAGCGTCTATCAATACAAACAATGAGAATCAACCCATTGATCCGGCACAGGCGCGAATCAAGTCAGTGAGAACTGAGGAAACCTCTTAAATGGTAGTCCCAAAGACTTTCGTGAAAAGTGAATCTAGCTAAGCACTAACGCAGAAGGTTATAAGCGGCAAGTCTCTTTGGCACCCTTATGTCAGTGGCTATGATCCTCGAGTACTCCCATGTGCAAACGAACTGCTGAAAATTACTCTAAAGCCAAGGCTCAGCTAATTAAAATGCTTGTCGCAACCCGATTGGGCTTATCTATCCAGACAGATTAGAATTTACTTCCTTGCACAGGCTGGACATCCTTTCGAAGTATCGTATTCTATTGCATGTATCGGACAAGATAACCACGCAATACCTTTTTCGCTTTTGCTTCGGGAAAGAACATCCTTCGGTTTACGCTTTTTATCTGATGACTTTTTCTTCAAACCTTTCAACTAAATATGTTATCGAGGGCTAATATAAAAAGCCGAGGGTCTCTAGATTTTTTCTTTATTCATTTCGAATTCTTAGGTATTTGCTTCGGTCCTGAAAGGGAAGCGCACAATTTCATGTTACCCTTCTGTTCGAGAGCCCATTGGTCAATAACTTCGGGTATTCTTAACTAATGGGTCCGATACTAAGATATGGAGATATAGAACGACGTTTTTAGTAAACTAAAAATTAACTATTTCTGGATCGGCGTCATTTTATCTATCAGACGAGCGTTGGTAATCTGACCATCTTTTTCCATAACAAGAAGGTCAACCGTATACTGTGTTCCGTGAAGGGTAAACGTTACCTGAACATCCCTCGAATCCCTCCTGTCTTCTGTTGGAAGTCCGCCCTTTACAATAAGTTGATCGGATATATAAGGAAGCATCTCTCTAATCTTGAAATCTTGAAATCCAGGACCGTACAGGGCCTCAACCGCCTTCATTGCTGCTTCCTCAGCGTCACTTCTTGTTTTGACGGGTTTCATAATCCTGATTTTATCAATTCTTATCTATAAAAGTGTTGGTATGTAGCTGTAAAACAGTGTTTTTAATATTTCATGAACTCTAGTGTGAAAAAATTGCTAAAACGGCCTATACTCTGTCTAAATGTATTAACGCCGTCAAGTCTATTAACCAAGGTGTTCCGGCAGAATTAACTAACAAGAATTGCTGGAGTTGAGCATAATGAGATTGGCTATGCATCAGTATAGACAGACAGAGAATAACAGTATTCACATCGAGTTACTCCGGGGTTACTCCGGAGTTACTCCAAAGATAGGACATCAGGAGCCGGTCAGTGTTTTAGGTAACATTGTACGGATAACATTGTTACAAAATCCAGCTCTTATGGTAAATGTCTTTTAAACTAAGAACAATATATTCATGATGAAATGAATACATTCGTCCCCAGGGCAGAACAGTGCCTCTTACCCTTATCAGGACCAATTTGGTTGAAGCAAGCAGTTATCAGCCGAAGTGCAAAAGAAGAACAAGGAGGAATCTAGCGAGAAAATATGGCTAGAGAAAATTGGAAATGTCCTCATACTGACTGCAATGGTGAATCCCCCAGAAGGTGGAACTGTGAGAGACACATAAAAAATTTACACCATTGCGGATGCAGTCCTGTGAAGGTAAAACCCTCTAACGTCATTCGCCAGTCACGAATTGAAGATTCACAATTTAAGCGGAATACCTCTAGGGTTCAGGATTCATTTCATTCAAAGGGTAACCTTTCCTACGAGTCCATGTGGGACTCCAATTCCTTGAACAGTTATCATCAATACAAAAATAACGATGTAATAGAAGGTAACACCCAAAAGCATGGAGGAACAACTAGCAACGAAGATCCTATTGATGTGCTTTATCAGGCCTTCAAGGGTGCGAAAGAGAGGAATGATAAGATTCTCGAAATGAGAAATTATTTTAAAACATATGGCTTGGATTTTACATTTCCAATCTTTTCACCTGTAAATATATTCGACAATAGCGCGGCTAATACCATATTGCCCCCAAACATTTCACCTGATTATTCTACTCACTCATTACTAAAGTCTGGCTTTTCTCCGCCGTCTATATCAAGAACTAATAAAATAATAGGATATGAAATCCACAACTGTGAGGTTTGTCTCGAATCCGAGTCACTACCAGTAATGTGCGATTCTAATGCCGGCAATGTTTTCAAAAGCAAGCATGTTTGTGAACCCGATAAAGTGAATACTGTTAGAAAGTATCCGAGATTTGCAAAAGAAGATATCTGCTTCTATAATATCCTTTCTTCGTCGGACCGATTATTAAAAACAGTTAAGGAATGGAGTCGCGGCAGACTACCATATCTAGTATCTTCCCGCGTGCTTTCTCGCGAAAATCCATTGGGTACGATTGACCTGAAAATAAAGGAGAATCAATATAGCTGGCTAATTAGAGCAATCAAGCAAGAGTGTACCATTCTAAACGAAAGTGAATTAAAAGAATTCTTCACCTTGACAGAGGACGTTACCTTTTGTTGTCTTTCGATCACTTTCGTCCAAGCCCAACAAAATATTGTAAAAGAATCATTCTATTTTTTTCTGAACTACAAACCTTGTGTTCCGTTTGAGAATTGATCCCTCTACTTTTGACACAGTCCCTGGAATGGTAAAGCATTGGGGACCCGTGAATTATCGAAAATACATCTAACCATACCTGGATTCAACACAGACGGGCAGAAATTTCTTTTCCCCTCAGCAAGATTCAAATGTCGACCACAACAGCAGTAATTAGCTGTAATTTCTTGGTACAGATTTTTGGGGATGGAGTTAAACGAAGTCAGGGTAAAGAGGGACGCAGATATAATCTTGTGGCCGCCGGTCTAATATCAGACATTGTAAAGACTTTTCTGGGCCCCTGCGGGATGGAGAAAATGTTTATTGATATTTTGGGGGAAATTACTATAACGAAGGATGGCGCTAAGGCTATAATCGAAGCCTCTATTGCTGTCGACAATGAAGTTGGCGATGGGACGACTTCGGTGGCTGTTCTAACAGGCGCATTGCTAAAACGAATGAATTGCTAA
>DASSCH010000140.1:0-3296 GCA_035697905.1 Nitrososphaeraceae archaeon | reverse complement strand
TTCTAATGCTCCCCTAACCAAGTCACAACTTCTACAAGACGCAATGAGAAGTTTCAAGAATTCAGGTATCGATCTTGGCGAGGAAGAGTTTACTAAAGGCAGAGCACATCCAATGATAGACCCTACAATAAGAAAACTCAGAATTGTTGAAGAGGCCTCTTATGAGGACGTAGCGGTGATACTCCTAGATTTTGTACTTGGTTACGGCTCCAACCCTGATCCAGTTGGTTCAACTATTGAAGAAATTAGAAAAGCAAAGTTGGTGGCTGCGAAAGCAAGGCGACACCTTAGCATTGTAGCTCACGTCTGTGGGACAAGAAGAGACCCTCAAGGTTACGATCGATCCTTGATTAGATTGAAGGATGCAGGTGTGCTGGTCCTCCCTACAAATGCCTTCGCTGCAATCGCTGCCGCAGGAATAGTAGCCAATAGACATACGGATTTCCGAGAGGCATATTCACAGTTTATTGGAGAAGAACATCTAGGCGAATTTACATAATGATGACCAACACACAAAAGAAACTATTGGATTCAGATTTGACAGTAATTAATATAGGTATGAACATATTCTATGATGCACTAAAGGTTCAGAATGTTAAGGTCATTCAAGTAGATTGGAGACCAGGTCCTGTGCTTGATAAGCTTAGTGAAGAGATTCTATCAAAAATTATGTAATCTTATTCGAGAACGATAATGGATGAAAAAGCGTTAAAAGGGTTAAAGCAGTTTGACGTCGGCGAAGAGATTGACATGTCAATCAAATTGCAACTAGTGGAGATATGTTCACATCAGAAGTAAACGAAGGTATGGTTGCTTTCAATTGCAAGTGCATAGGCGTGTTGCACAAATCCATGCTCAAGTCTACAGCCAAGAAGAATTTAATTGGTAAGGTCATAAGTTCGTTTCCCTCGAGTCTCAACATCATGACTTCAAGAAATGAACTATTGGTCATAAGTCTAAACAAAGTACGATCTCCTATCACAATTAATCTGAAGCCCCAGTTCAGGAACTCCAATTTTGCAGGACTTGTCGATTATGGATTTGACGTCTCTAGGACCCGGGACTGTGTCTTGATCGGAGAGGGGATATTATTGTATGCCGCAAAGAATACTGTCTTTAAAAACTCTTTTGTGAAACCTATGCATACTATACTGATCGAATTTAGCGAAGTTACAGATAAGATTTTGAGTTCCCTCATGAAATTAAGGAGGGGTGGTTGTCTCTTGGAACCGGATATCACAAATCAAGGCCTTCTTTATCAGTTCATTTCTGAAACCTTAGAGAATAACATTAGGAACAAAGATGATTCCAAATTTGTTGGAACCTTGTCCCATTCATTGATGAAAATGTGCGGAAGGGGCCCCGGATTCACACCGTCTGGAGATGATTTCATCTGCGGTTTTAGTTCCCTGTTCAATTGGCTTTCCCAAAGTCTAAAATGTCCTCCTGTTTCGCTGCCAATGGAGAACGTCTACGATTTGACCACTTGGATCAGCTTCAAATTCATCGGATACTATCAAAAATTGATCGTTGATGAACAAATTCAGGGTTTGATTAATTCGATTGGAGAAGGGCGTACTGACCGTTACATGTCATTGTTATCTACGTTAAGTAGCAGAGGACACACGTCTGGTATAGATATTGGTACCGGCCTCTCAACCGCTTTATTCACATTTGGCGATCGGTTCCTTGGCACTGATCTATTACCTAAGGTTCAAAGTCTTGTAGAGGGAAGAAACTGACGGACAGAAAGACCAATATCTGAACCCATAACAAGAAAAAGCGTTCGAAAGAATTTTGAATTTATCACCATCATCGAATGGGATAAGTACGGGTTCAATGCTAAGTAGTTTCTTTACTACCAACTGAAATCGATCACGAACCGTAATATCGAATACTAATATTTGTTCGTAAGCATTCCATAGGTTATCTTTGACAATTCATATATCTGTGTATTTTGATTTTATGATAAATGCTAATTCTTGGATGTTCTGTGCATTAAATTTAAATAAGATATGTCTAGTTTAGTAACACTTGAGTAATTCGAGATCGGATCTAATAGTTTTTGCTATCGGTGGAAATGCTCTTGTGAGATCTGGTGAGAAGGGAACATTTGAAGAACAGTATCATAACGTACAGGTTGCTGTGAAGCAGATTGTTGAATTTATGAAAAGAGACAACTTTAAGAAAAGAATAGTTCTGACTCATGGTAACGGACCTCAAGTAGGAGCAACCCTTGTAAGGCATAGGCTAGCAGACGGATATTATCCTGCCCTGCCTTTATACGTGTGCACCGCAGAAACGCAAGGGTTTATCGGCTATATTATTGAACAAGCATTGCAAGATGAGCTTGACCGTTCGAACATAAACAAGAACGTGACCACCCTCCTTACCAGAGTAATTGTTGATTCAGATGACAAAGCATTTCTCAATCCCACTAAACCTATTGGAGAAACATTTAACGACGAAATGACCGAGGTTCTCCTTAGAAATGAAATAGTACAGCTTAGAAAACGAAAGGTAGACTCCGATGGCACAAGGTTCAAGCTCTTGGTTCCATCCCCCAGGCCTATTACCATTGTAAATTATGAAGCAGTTCGTTCCCTGGTAGATGCCGGATTTATTGTAGTCGCGTGTGGAGGAGGGGGAATACCAGTGATAAAGGAAAATTGGAATACTAAAGGAGTCGACGCTGTGATAGACAAAGACCTCGCCAGTGAAATACTAGCGACGTCAATAGGTGCTTCAACATTGGTATTGCTAACCAACGTAGATGGAATATATCGGAATTATGGGAAGAAGAACCAAGAGCTCATAAGTACTGTCAGTATAGGAACAAAATTCGAAGAGAAATTGGGTTTGTATGACCTAGAAAGCGGCAGCATTGGTCCCAAAGTGCAAGCGTCAATCTCATTTATAAGAAACGGAGGAAAGGAGGCAATAGTCTGCTCTCTTCAACACCTTTCCGATGCATTAGCAGGGATATCTGGGACACATTTCTTTAGATGACCGCCACTATTGCAGGAACTATTCACAATGAATAACAAAATTAGAATCAAAGAGCGTATAGAAGAGGCTAATATTAAGGCGCTCGAACGGATGCGTCTATCCAGGCCCATCCTCGTCGATATCAAATGTGCAAGGGATATTCTCCCTCAAATGAAGAAGAATTCAATTTTTCATGCAGGTCCTCCTATTGATTGGAAAATGATGTGTGGTCCATTACGAGGAGCAATTGTGGGTACTATGATCTTTGAGGGATTAGCCACGACATGGAATGATGCTGTAAGATTGAT
>DASSCH010000139.1:0-4806 GCA_035697905.1 Nitrososphaeraceae archaeon | reverse complement strand
TCCTTGGATTAATATAACAACAAAAGGGCCGTCGGAGAAACTTGTTGTCCCCAATAATTCAATGAATTGGGATCCAATTTCCCAGCAATGGACAGGCCCAGGAAAAAATAACACTGCCTTTACAGTTGTCAAATACAATACACTTTATTCGAACTGGCACAACGGGATCCCTATGACGCCTGCAGACCTCTTGTACCCTCAGTATTTTGTCTTTGAATGGGGGATGGATACCGGGGACCCTGCTGATTTGACCAACGATCCTGAATATATGGCCGGCGTGCAACCAGCGCTTCCTCTAATAAAGGGGATAAGATTCCTCGACAATCAAACAGTGGAATCCTATGTAGACCAGTGGCACTTTGATGACAAGGAATTGGCAGGGACTGCGGGCACCTGGGCAGGAGAGCCTTGGGAAATAACTGCCGCCAGCGAAAGGCTTGTTACATCCGGAAAAGCTGCCTTTTCAAGGGGTGAAGTATCAGCTAAAGACGTGCCTTGGCTCTCATTGATAGTTCCATCGCATGCATCCCTACTAAGAAACGAATTAGCAGCAATGAAAGCCGAGGGATTTGTCCCTGTCCCGCTTCGAGATTTTGTGACGCCTCAGGAGGCTATAAAGAGGTATGATGCGAGTATCAAATGGATTGATACTCACAAGCATGCTGTCATAGGTAACGGGCCTTTCTACTTAGACTCATACAATCCGGAAGGGAGGGTCATTACACTAAAGGCATTTAGAGACAGCTCTTATCCATTTGAGAAAGGTCATTGGGCAAAGTATGAGACACCCAAGATTGCAACGATCGAAAATGTTGATGCTCCCAGGAATATAATCGCAGGACAGAGTCCACTTAAATTGGATGTAACTGTTAGTATGGGAGGTAATCCAGCTGAAAATGCATCTGTCTTTTACTTCGTTTCTGACAAGGATGGAAAAAATGTAATATCGGGCAATACTACGGTTTCGGACGGCAATGGCAAATATTCGATAGAGATAGCCGCTAACGAGACAGCGCTTCTACCAACTGGCCCCAGCATCATGAAGTTTTTCGCTGTAAGCGATTCTGCTTATAGACCCGATATTCAAACAGCAACTCTAATAACTGTTAATCCGCTATCCGGACCGAGACAACAGCAGGGATAGATAGCGATTGCAATTTTTACTCATCCATTATGTTACACGATCAGAATGAATTCTTTTCCATTACTTCGATATAATGCGTCAGGAAGATGAAACTATATAGTAGGAAAATATCAGCAGAGTTTTTTGGATCAGAAAAATAATCCCTCACAGTGTGACCGCGCTTTCGACGTCTACATCGACACCATTTATAGATGGCGTCGACTCCATAGCCAAATGTTTCGTCGATGACAGATTTTCTCTTTTTTGTCGCCAAAACAACTGCTTACAGAATCTTAGTTGTTGTTATTACCGTTGTTATCAGTCTGATACTATTTGGGTCTACTTTAGAAAAGGTATTGATCGACAGGGTGAGAGCCGAAGTAGTGGAAGCGTCAGCCCAAGAAGATATTCAATTTAGAACACTCTCTCAACGCCAGGCTTATCTCGACGAACAATTTAAGATAAAAATAAAAGATCTTGGACTGGATGAACCATGGTATTCTCCCAAGAGATTCATTAATACCCTTTTTGCTACAATCACACTTGATTTAGGCCAATCTAATTTTTTTACCTCAGATAGCGGCTCATCCAAAGTTAGCGACATTATTATAGAAAGGGTACCTAAGACGATACTACTCTTTACGACATCAACGGTGGTCGTGGTCATCATTGGTCTGTTTTTGGGAACTTATATGGCAGAAAAAAGGGGGTCAATTCTTGATAAAGGGGTTTCATTTGTTGCGGTTATTAGCAATAGCTTTGCTATATTTTGGGTAGGCATGTTAATGATACTGCTTTTTTCATTTTCGCTTGATATCTTTCCTGCTCGCTCCACTCCGCTGACTTCGCCTGGAGACCCTTTTTACGTTTTGGATCTTTTGTACCATATGATGCTACCTTTGATTACGCTGGTTATCTTCAGCTTTGCAGTTTGGTCATTTGTCGTGCGCTACTTTATTTCCCGTGTTTTGGATGAAGATTACATACAAGCAAAGCGAGTGATGGGAATTCCAAAACGGAAAATACTATTCTCTCACGCACTCAAAAATGCAGCTCCACCTATCTTGACTGGAATAGTCACTGCGCTCATTGCTTCGATAAGTGGTAGTTTCATTGTGGAAGCAGTATTTGACTGGCCCGGAGTCGGAAAGTTACTTTATGATGCAATACTGGTATTAGATATTCCTATAATTTTGGGAAGCACATATGTGTTTACATTGATGTATGTTATGACTATGCTGATAGCCGACCTCCTTTATGCATACTTCGATCCAAGGGTTAAGGTATCGTCGTGACGACCACAGAATCCGCGGCTAATTTCAATCTTTTAGTTCGACGTATATTGCATACCAAGGCCGCGGTTGCAGGCTTTATCATTTTAGCATTGCTGATTTCAATGACTATCTATGCATTCGTAGCAGTGCCACTAGAATCATCTGGCCAGTGGAACAATCCCGGATATTGGATAGATTATCCCAAATCTGCCGCTCCTTCGTGGATAAACTCGTTGCTGCCAGAAATTAATCTTCCCAATCATATGATTTTCGAACCTATTGATGCAATAATACAGAATAGTTCATTTGGAGGCATACCGATCATTTCATACTTGTATGACATCGAATATGGGTACAGCTCCTATCCTACAGATTTTATTGTTGATTACTGTTTAAAGTATGGCGACATCCCCCCGGTGGTTCAAATTGATGTTACTAGACCGGATGGGAAGACCTTTATGATTTACAATTCCCCGCTTCCTTCAAGCACTCAATCAGGAATCGCATCCAACTTAACCGAATTCTGCTCAAGGGTTTTCTCTACTGATGAATCAATAATGGATAATTTACAAACATACAGAGGACAATTCAATTACAGTCCTGACATATCTTCACCTCAAAAGATGATCTTTTCTCAGCCAGACGAAGAGGTGGTGCTTAATGGAGAGTACTTATTTAATGTTACGTACTACCTTTTTGGTGCAGAGGACAAAGTAGAGAATACAAAAGTAATTCTCGGGGGAAGGGTCTTCGGTCTTATGGGGACTGATGATTTGCGTAGGGACTTGAGTATAGGCATTTTCTGGGGTGCCCCTGTGGCATTATTTATAGGTCTTACAGCTGCTATCTCGTCTGTTTTCATTGGTATGCTATATGGCCTCCTTGCAGGCTACAAGGGAGGTAGGTATGATGAAGGATTGATGAGGATCAATGACCTTATAATTTCACTCCCTACATTTGTTTTCCTTATTATTCTGGCTATCACTATTGGCAGTAGTATTTACCTAATAACTCTCTTCCTCGTCATCTTTGGATGGAGTGGTACTGCAAGAGTCGCAAGGAGCCTTGCATTGCAGATTAAGAATCTTCAGTACGTCGAAGCATCGAAGCTCATGGGCGAGAGAGATATTAAGATCATCCTGCGGCACATCTTGCCCCAGCTTCTACCACTTACTTTCGCAAGTATCGCTTTAGCAGTACCTGCGGCAATTTTAGCTGAAGCAACGTTGAGTTTTATAGGGTTAGGAGATCCATCGATTCCGACCTGGGGAAGCATCCTTCATGATGCAAACACCGCTTCCGCAGCTGCCAGGGGTCTCTGGTGGTGGATACTGCCGCCTGGTATTATGATAGCTGCAGCAGGCATATCATTTGCGCTGATTGGAAATGCTATTGAGTCGGTTACTAATCCCAGAGGATCCGGTACTCGGTCAAAGGTGAAATTTACATAGTACGTTGAAATGTTTTGAACAAGGTCGAATGATTTGATAAGTTCTAAAATAAAGTGTAGGACATGAACCAGAAAGTGGCTCCTTCTGGAAGGTAGCCTTGCTTGAGGACTTGAGAGTGATACCCTACGCAATGATTATCGGGAGAGATTTTCCATTTCGATCAAATGCCCCAATGCAATTCTCATCATAAGGGAAACTAATAATGATCGAGACCAATCCAAAGAAGTTGTTCAAGTCTGCCAACGATGGACGGTTTGATCCTCCAGGATGTGAGTGAGCCGTACCGACGTATGAAAGGTCAAAGGGCAGGTCGTAACTTGGGAAACCAGAGTAGTATGGCCCATGTGAGGCAAAAGGGGGTACAACTAAACCATCAATGTGCACCTGGCTATTCTTGTGTTTATGTTGCCCCCTAAGTATCAATATTCCTTCATTTGGATGCCAACTCTTTGCAAATGTTATAATACCATCTGCTGTTTCCCGAGTCAGAACTATAGTACGATTAACTTTTAGTTGTTGTTTTTTTTCCTCTTTTGTAGGAATTTGGCTCTGGTTTTTGTTATCGTTTTGATTCAATAGCCTCTTGAAGAATGACAATTAATTAATTCTGTAATTAAGAATGGCTACAACTAGATTTAAGCATTATCGGATTCGCGTTTATTGCTCGATATTACATTTTTAGAGGACAGCAAATGAGCAGGTCTCTGGGCTAGTCGGCAAGAGATAGTCTGATTGAATTGCTGAGGCGATCATGATTACAAGATCATGTGTAAATACGTTTATCGTGACGATAAGGATATGAAATGGCAACGAACTATCCCGTTTAACGTTATTCTAGCAATTAGTTAATGGTCATTGATCTACAAATGATTAAATAACTTTCTGCTCAAGATTAAATGCCGGTCCGAAATGCTGAGGTTAAGGGATAGAAAAATTGATTCCAATTCTTACATACTAC
>DASSCH010000138.1:0-3804 GCA_035697905.1 Nitrososphaeraceae archaeon | reverse complement strand
CAACGACTAGCGGAGTTGTCGGGAAAGACTATCAGCATCGAGGACGCGGCGATTCGGCTTCGTAGGATTGAAGAACAAAAGTCAGCTGAGCTTGTCCAGCAGCTTTCTCCAATAAGAGACTCAGCCCAGGCAACTTTGCAGTCAATCGTAAACTTGGCAACCGATCTCCAGAACGAAGAGATTGAGGTAGAAGATCAGCGATTTGAATCAGCAGTAGAAAACGCTCGTAATACAGTTATTAACTCAATACTGAAGGATGCAAATTCTAGTTTTCCAGAGATTGCGTCGTATAGTGATGGAATCAAGTTCAAAGACCAACTAGAATCTCTTACTAACCGTCTTGGTCAGCTTACTGGCTCTCACAGCAAACTTTTCAATGTATTTCTAAAGAAGTATGCCGACAAGTTCAGATCTGAATTTGCAGACTTTACCAACCTGAACAAGAAGGCATCAAAGTTGATCAAAAACTATGACGTCGATTTGGAAGATACAAACGCTTGTAGCAAAAAAATTGGCGACCTATCTAACAACTTATCATCTTTGAATTATTCTAAGGAGAGGATAGCAACCATGTCAGTGGATGTTAAGGAATTGGAAAAGGATATTACGCAATTGACAACACGTCGGCGCGAAATCGAACAATCCGACGAGTACAAATATTATGCTCATCTTGAATCGGAATCCAAAGAATTGGAAAAGAGCAAAGCAGAATTCCGTGAATATGTCTCTGACTTGTTTTCTCATCTTAACCGTGCTTTTACGAAGTATTCATATGGTGTCTCAAAGAGCGTGTCTACAAAAATTGACTTACTTTCTAACTCGCCTTGGGAGGTATTTTTGAATCAGGGAAAGATTGAATCGGACGGTCTTTCAAATACCTCCGATCAAAATATGGGACGAAGCAAAGAGGATCGTGAGATGATTGATACTTATAGAACATTGCTCGTTGAAATACGGGGAGCTGTCACTAAGGGCTCAATTAGTTTAAAGGATTCAGACAAGGTTTCGACTTATTTGGATAAGGCAATCGACATGTTTCCCAAAATTGAATCTAGAGGTTGGGAAATACAACAAAAGGCGATGAGAATTAGGCAAAACCAAAACCGCAAGGCCTTTAATTCAATAAAATCCCTTGACGATTTGATCCAGAGAAATGAGGGAGAGATACAAGAGAAGAAGATTCTGATCGCAGAGACACAAGCCACCCTTGAAGCAAAAAGGAAGGAAATTACAGATTTAACCAATGCATGTAGTAACCTTTTAACTGAGATAATAGGGCAGGAGAAAATCATTACTACGAAGCCGGATTGAATAGTATGTTGACCAACAAACTACTCTGCCTACCAGATCGCACATTCTAATCCATGTAGCCGGTTTCTATGCCGATCTTTGAATTATAGGAATTCTTTGGAACTTGTGTGATGCTTTTCTATGGACAATCATGGTAAGTTTCTTGCTAAATCACGTGCATTTGTGGGTCCAGCATGGAGTAAGGGAAATAGGTAACGGGTACCCTTAATCAAACACAAATACTTTGATCCTGGGAAGACTACTAAAGAGGAGTTTCCATATTAAATTCAAAAATCGCACCAGCGCAGGAGAAATACTTGCAAGTGTCTTGGCTGATTTTTTCAAAAAGGAAAGCCAGGCGGCACCTGTTACGGTATTAGCGATACCACGTGGAGGAGTCATTGTAGGCGATGCTATTGCCAATAAATTCAGCCAGAGCGAATTTGATATCGTTATTCCCCGCAAACTGGGGGCTCCAAATAATCCAGAACTGGCAATTGGCGCAGTAATCCAGGACCGCACGGCATACCTTAATGAACGTCTAATTCATACACTTCAGGTTTCGACCGAGTACATCGACGGTGAAATAGACCAACAAGTAGAAGAGATTCAAAGAAGGATATCTCTTTACCGGCACGCGTCGAGACCTTACAACATCGCAGGTAGGTCGGTGGTTATTGTGGATGATGGAATCGCTACAGGCGCTACGGTTATGGTAGTAGCTAAGTGGATTAAGAATTACGATCCAGCAAGTGTTCTAATCGCAGTTCCGGTCGCGCCTGAGGATACGGTCGCAGCCCTATCCAGAGAAGGAAATGTGGTTCAAGTCATAACTACTCCATCTTCTTTTGGTTCCGTTGGCCAGTTTTATGATAATTTCAACCAAGTGACCGATGATGAAGTAAAGGAAATTGCCAGAAAATGGGGACTCGTACAATAGAATTCAGTCCTGAACAAACAAATGAATGCGATAATTCAAGTATTCTCAAAGCGGCACAGCCAAAATACGTCATTGGAGGCCGCCAATCATTAAATATTCTTGCTCAGTAATATACAGGTACTACAAAAGCTACGTACTCTCAAGCTCTGTCTTAATGACATCGCCCAACTCTTTAGGCAAATAACGCACATTGTCCCTCTTTTTAGTAAGAAACTTTTTCCAGGTCACACTTGAACCTTTAGAGGTTTTCTTGACCGCATCAAACTCTGCAACTAGACTGTCATAAACTTGCCGATGAAGGTAGCAGTATCTTCCTGAATCCGCCGAAGGTATGATATTTTGACATACTTGACAAGTCTTTTTCGACATTAAATTAGTCGTATATATGCCAGAAAGGGAAATATATGTTCCACATTATCCTTGTCCATTTTTTAGGGCATTGTTGCCGTAGGTAATTTGGAGAGGATATTGACAGCATCATTTTGTTCTCATAGAAAATGAATCTCATCGTTCAACAAGTCCGATCGAATTTAGGAGTTTTTTCTTCCGAAAGCAAACCTCAGCCTTATTGCTTCTCTTCCTTCAGAACCATAAAGCATACCCATCAGAAACTATTATTAGGTTTAGAGTCCTAATACCATCGGTGAGTAACATGACAAATAGTAGTAGTGATAAAACTTCTAAATATGCAGGCCAATGGGCCGATCTCTTGGCAGACTTGTTTGATAAGTTGACGGGGAAAGAGGCTGAAGTGACCTACACGTTTGATAACCTTGAAATTAATGTTCCTGAAGCCGTAGGTCCTGATGGAAAAACCCTTGGCAGCGCAAAGTGGACTGTTAACGGCAAAATTCTGATAAAGGCTGAAGCTCACAGGACCGCTTGAGCAGGAATATGGCCTCACTTTGAACAATACTATGACTTTGTTTGAGCTTAAAGCCCAAGCTTGAACCCTGGATTGTACCCACCAATAGTTGAAAAAATCAAATAATCACGTATTAGTCGAAAGTAACGGACTCCTTGAACAGCTTACGTAAATTATCCACCTCATTTGAGCTGAGTTCATCATCCGATTTATCAACCAGGTCCCTCAACTTCTTTGCGCTTTTTCCACCAAGGATTTCTTCAAGCTCTTTTTCAGAAGCCCGACCTTTCCAGGTTTCAAAAATTTTTACTATTCTCTCCTTTGTTTCTGGGTGTAAGTCTTTCAGTGCGTTTTTGAATATCTTCCGACGATCCTTTGCGACATCTTCTGAGTCAAATACCGCTCCCAATGTTACTTATGAGTCTTAAAGGAATAATAAACTTCGCTTAACTCCAAATTAATCAGCAGAAGATTTTCGTGAGAATATTAAGCTATTGATCTACTCGTGGATAAGATGGGCTCCTTGAAAAAATAAATTAAACTAAAATCAGAAAAAAATGGTTCAGGCTCTGCTATGATAGTCAAACATGCCTATCTGGATGAATTTTTCTGCCAGTTATCGCCAGAAGTACGATATGACTCCCAATCCCATAATTGCTAGTCCTCCTGCCACTAATGACAATATTCCCAGACCGCCGCCGATCCCAGC
>DASSCH010000137.1:0-6573 GCA_035697905.1 Nitrososphaeraceae archaeon | reverse complement strand
AGATGGGCCTGACGCAGACATACAAGGTGCAGATACTGTAACGCCTACAGTAACTATTCCCAACCTAGACCGAAATGATCAAATTACAATTGATCTTCTGGTGAGCGATGGCCAAGCCGAAAGCAACAGAGCATCAGTTGTTATAGATATTCAGTATGTGGAAGAGCTAGAGGGTGCAACACAACAGAATCTACAGCCAGATGATGATAGACAAGCTAGAGGATGGAGCGATGCTTCATGTGACGGAAATGGTGCTGGTGTTATTGTAGAATGTATGACGGATAGTTCAGATAATACTTTTGTTTCTTCAGACAGGCCTGGTATAACTACCGATATGCTGTTCTCATTCCAAGATCCCTCAAGTGCAGGTATCACCGCCAGCAACCAAATTGCATATGTGACGGCTCAGGTAACTGCCAAGAAAACTGGCGCTTCCGGCTTTGCGTCCCTAATTGTAGACAACCCCACTAACAATGAGCATTACAGTACTCCAGGCATTTCCATCGCATCTGATTTATTTGAAGAGTATGAGTTCACTTGGAAATCTAATCCTATAACAGGCGAACCGTGGACTATAGATTCTCTGAATTCTCTTGTAGCAGGATATAGATACTTGGCTGGTCAAGGCTCAGTTCAGATAAGCGAGTTTAAATTAATCGTCGGTAGCCTTATACCACAAGTGGAACAGGAGCCACCAGAGCCATCAGCTCCTGATGATGTAGAAGCATCCACTGCAGAAGGATCAGAGGGCGACAATGCTGATATGGATAGCGATGATGTGGAAGCCAATGCTGCACCCTCAGAAGAACCTGCTTCCACTGATGATGGTGCAGCTACAGAATAAGGTGAGCCTACCGAAGATGATGAATAAGAAAATAATCAACTAGCAGAGTTACAAGCAGTAATGAGATCCCCTCTGAATAGTTAACCCCTTAAATGACTTCAGCCGGGTAAGACCTAAAATCACGGCCAATGTTTTGGGAAAATATGTCATCACTACGCCCTATGAATTTGTCAAAGACATAAGATATTTACACAAATCTATTTCGTAGAATCATGAATAATCGGAAAAATATCGACGAATTTTCTTTTTTTCCTTAACTAGTAACTTGATCGTCATATGTCTTGTTTGTTATTGAATGGATATAATGATGATCAGCAACTTTAGGAGACCCGCTGAAGTTATCCTAAATGATTTAGTAGTTAGAAATAATCATTCTTCCTATTGTAAATGCTTCAGCCATACCGTCCTGCTTTCTTCCTATCCTGCCTAGAATATACCTTGTATGTGCAAGGGACCTAATCATATGACTATGCATGTATAGTTTGCTTGATTGGGTACTATGAGGTGCGAGGCATTCTATTTTCTTGTCTATGTAATCGGTAATGTCAACATAGGCATTTGCCCTAAATTCGGGAGACGTAGAAGAGATAATTTCATAATATATAACTTGTTGAACGTCTTTTGCAGCATTTGTGGTACATTCACTCACTGATTCGTGAACCTGATGGTAATCGAAGGGGCTATGAACATAGAGTCTATTTGGATTTATATCATTTATAGTCCTTCTGAGTATGCCTTCAAATTCAGTCGACGATTTATTGAGTTTGAGCACTGGATAATCGAGGATATGAAGTTTTGCGTTCAAGATCTTTGCAGCTTCTTGTGCTTCCTTCTCTCGAGCTCTTGGATCTCCGGATGTGCCACCAATGCCAAGTGTACAAAGAATAATGTGAATCTCATCCCCTCTCTTGCTATGTTTAGCAAGTGTCCCGCCCATTCCTAATTCAACGTCATCCGGATGAGCGCCAATGCTAACAACTACAGTTTTTGTTATTGAGACTTACCCCCTGATCTATAATTCCTAGCAACTACTTCTATCTTGGTCGTTACTTCCAAGTTATCAGGTATTTTGCTAAGCAGGTTGAAAATATTTTGCGATTCATAATGTGGAGGAATTATGATAGAACGCATATTATTGCCCCACTTATTAGATTCTGTTTCGCTAAAATTCAGTCTTTCTGAGCGGGATAGCATTAAAGAAGCGAGCAGATCCACCCTCACAGTCAAAACAATCCGCCTTCTCCTAGCAATAGAGTCCTGTGGCTTTCGAATTTTTCCTTGATTACCTCAGGTCTGATGGTCTTGGAATGCTTACCCTCTAACATGGAGTTATTTGTGAAAGCTCTTTTCTTTATGTCCTCTTCACTTTGAACAATACCCGTGATGGTAGTTTTTGCAAAATTATTATCTTGATGTTCTATGGAAGTAGGTTCTACCGAAACCTCGAATATGATATTGGGGACGAAGTCTGTCTTGTTGGTGTCATGTTCATACATCAAAACGGTGCCAATTCCTCTGCATGCAATAAGCGACACTCTCGCGAGAATCCTTCTCAAATAACTAGGAGATTTCCATGATGGCATAATTACTAGTGAAGGGTTGATATCTTTTATGTATGCATTGACCGCATCTGCGTTAGCCTGAGTTATTGCTGAATAATCAAATGTATCTATCAGAAATGTCCGTTCAACACCGATTTCTGCTAATAAGTTTTGTTGCTCAGATGATGAGGTTAATGATGATGATGATTTTGATAATTCTAATGGAGCAATTATTGCATATACCTTGTGGCCTCCTTTGGCAAGACTTGATATCGTGACGTTGCATGAAGATATAATCTCCGAAGCAGTGGAACCTATCACGGCCACTTTCATTAATAATCAGTTACTCAGAGGCAGGTGAACAGTAGAATTTAAAAGTGTTATCCTTTTTCTAGGATGAAAATAATATATCTATATACATATTGCTTGATAAAACCAATTTAGTTTTTTGAATATTTAATGTAAGCATCTGAATTATTATGCACTATCTAATGTCTTAGCGACTTGAGGGTTTGAGCCGCTCTCCCTGCGCCAATCTATTGGAGATTAGCACATGTCTTATATTTTAAACTCTGGCGCAGGAGCGAAGTCGAAAATAGGAGAAGGAGGAATAGGAGGACAATGACAAACAAATGCGGCAAGACTTAGGAATATCCCATGTGTTCCCACACTGCATTGCAATCGAACCATAGCACATACGAATTGGGTATCGCAGCGTTCCCTTATAGATTCTGCCTTCTTCACCGCCAGCACATCCTTGGATGAGCAACTTGCTCTGTGCGCGTTTCTCAAAAATACGATTAACTTTTTTGTCCAAAGATGCTGTTGTTATTTTCAATAACAAGTGTAATCTTGTATTTGCTTTTCTACTCAGAAAAGGGGCTGGGGTGTAGGGTATGATTGAACGTATAATACTATACAGAAGAAATAATACAGTTTTGTCAAAAAGTTATGTAAGCAATATTATTGTGAAAACGAGGATTTTGAATCTTCATCTGCCAAATTAGGGGATATTTGAGAAATTTGTACCCCAAAAAGGGAATTAATATATATAATAGCACCATTTATAGGGCATTGATCTTACTAAAAGTAATCCGAAAAACATGCGGTTGTCACAAAACTGGGACATCTCTTTTTTTGATGGTAGTACTAGTTCTGGCAGCTGCTACACTTAGCATAGCCCCCTACAATACAGAAGCAACGATATTTTCAGATTTGTGCTCTACATACGATGTATTATGTGGAGAAGGAGAACTTCCAGGAGTGGAAACACCTCCAGGAGAGGAAACACCGCCAACAGGTGGAGGAGGAGGAGGAGGTGGTGGTGGAGAAGCAGATTTTAGAGCTATCTTTCTGCCATACATTAACGGAGATGCACAGCGAAGCCTATACAACCAGGAATTAAATTCTAATGATCTTATAGTTATGCACCTTGGGCTAAACCAAGCACCGCCCACTTCAGACCTGGATGACCTAGACGCTATAACCTCTGTCCCAGACATACGTAAAGGATTAGAATTCTTCTCTCTACCGGAGATAAAGAAATATGCACCACTAGTTGCACAAAGAGGATGGGGTTTCATTAGTTACGACATAGAAGGCACTTCACCAGATTCAGAAGAAGCTGATCCTGTAGCAGCGGTGAAGAGAGCAAAACAATATGCAGATTCAGCAGGCATTCAGCTGATGGTTGCACCTTCGCAAAGCATAGTATCATCACATGCAGCAAAGATAGCACCCTATGTAGATAGATTCCATATGCAGAGCCAGGCACGTCAGGACAACGATTCAACATGTACAAACATGCGGGATTGGATCAATAGCCGTATAGCATCGATAGAATCAGCAAAATCTAGTTTAGCGGGCGAGATAACTGCACAGGTGACATTGACTAGGAACAATGCACCAGGAAAGACTATTTACCAAACTGCTGAAGACTGTATTGACAGACCATTGACTGAAGGAGGTGGAAGAGCTGACGGATTGAGCATTTGGTTGGGAAACCCGCAATTCAAAGATGGTACGTACAAACAGTTACTGAAACACTTCGAATCCGGATATAGTTAGAAGAGTGGAAGAAAGTAAAAAGCAAACCAGTTAACTAACTTTTTTTCTTACTCTTCTTCCTTATGCTGTCTCCCCGGTGCACACCGAAACCTCAGGTCATGGAAGCGAAGTGCACCTTGTCATGCCCACAAAACTATTTTGGTTGATCCTCACCTGTTCTCATTTCTTTTCTTGTAGAGTCACTTCATAGTTGCTTGTTACTTGCTTCTGCTGCTATTATTCGCATTTCAAGCCTATGACGCTTATCACTGATCTAGCAGATAATTGCCATGCAAAGGTTCATCCATAGATAGTGATTAACCTCATGTTATCCATTTCAAAGCGATATGACCGCTATATTTTTGGTTGTAGCGTTGAGTTTTGATTCATCTCTTATCACTACATGCTGCGGCGAAAACTCTTTTAAATAACAATAGCAGCATCTCGTCATTCTAGAGGATAATATGAGATAAAAAGGACAAAGGAGGGAGGATCGATAGGACTAGAATGTGCCCTAGAAATGGCGAGATTTCAATTAATGCCTCAAATGAAGTATTTGTAAGCATTTGTACGCCAGTTAGGTGCAACATCATATTCTCAATAAATTTAATAGTTTAAGTATGTTATATCCCTCTGTAGTATATTCTGAGTTAAGATAGTGGGATATTCCTTTTTTGCTTGTTTTACATCTAATGACTAGCATTGTATAACGATAATTGCGACTACAATAACATGCAGCAGTTTCTTGAGTTCGAAGAGGATCATTGCAATTCTTATTATCACAGCGGACCGGGATCGCTTTTATGAGTGGGAGAATAATAACTACAATACTGCTGCCGATGGCAGTGATCGCGTCGGTTGCAGCAATAATGCCATTAGTCACATTCACAGTTTTTGTATTTGCAGAGTCCATACAGGGGACATCTGGCGATGATATACTCAAGGGAACGACCGAGCCTGACACCATCAATGGTCTTGAAGGGAATGATCTAATACTTGGAGAAGCAGCTGATGACATTTTGGATGGCGGTAAAGGAGACGATGAGATACGTGGTGGAGATGGAAGTGACGAGCCCCTTGGAGATGAAGCCTATTACAGAAACGAGGTATATGGCGGTTCTGGAGATGATAACATAGACGCTGGCATTGACTATACTCGTACCGATTTTTACTATGTGTATGGCGAAGCTGGCTCTGATTACATCGAGGTGGTTTCCAATGCTCTCATAGAGGGCGGTATCGGTAACGATACGATATATTGTACAGGGTTTGAATGTACTATAAATGGCAATGAAGGAGACGATGAGATTCACGTACAACTATACGATGTTGGAAGCTCTGTCAGCGGAAGTAGCGGAAACGATGAGGTGTTCGGTAAAGGATACTATGTTAACGGCGATGAAGGAGACGACTACCTATCTCTTGACTCGGCCCTTGATCTTAAGGGAGGCGAGGGAGATGATGTTTTAGAAGTGTTGGCACCTTCTTACGAAACTTACTATAATGGCGGACCTGGTGCGGACACTTTTAATTGCTCGCCTGGTCCTGGTGACGAAGTAGAAGATTATAATCCCACAGAGGGCGATACCGTATCTGCAGATTGTGAAACAGTACAAGATACTAACGCAGCCTGATGTTGAAATTACAAAGATCAGAGTCGACATAAAGGGCGAGATAGTAAAATAAGTGATGGCAGTACGAGTAAGTCAAGAACCCCCAACATGACATTTGAAACAACTGGTATGATTAGAATCGACAAGTTGGGATGCAGGTTAGAGGAACAAGTATTTTCATCTTGCATGAACCCACCGAACTATGAAAAATTGCGCAGAGGCCTACACGAATTTATTTACCATGAGAACAACTGTTTACGAAACATTGGAGAAGGAAGAATTTTTACCTCGGCTCTGAGAAAGTGACGCTAAGAGTAATACTAAAAAGAACATTACCACTTATCATCTAGCCGTTTTTCTTTCTTTATCAATTTGACAGCAAAGAGTGTTTAGAGATTTATTACAAACTGGAAAATGCTTATGGTTCAAAGATATCGGACACAGGATTACCCTCTGAAGCTTTTCATGCAAGCTTTTTCTTCATTGACATAGTTGGTCTTTCGGATCCAACTCTATCTGTGAAAAATCA
>DASSCH010000136.1:0-16333 GCA_035697905.1 Nitrososphaeraceae archaeon | reverse complement strand
TGTTAGAAAATATGGGTATAGCAAACTGGATCTGGGGGTCACGGTGGATTATACAAAGGCAATTTGGAGTCTGTATAAGTACGGAAGAAGATCGCGTCAAAGATTAGAAAGTTCAGAACACAGAAGGTCTGTATTGTTCTTATCTAAAGCAGCAAGGTTCTTCACGGTGGGGGCTAGCGGATTACTAATCAATTTCTTGGTTTCTTTTTTACTTTCTGATGGGACCTTGGCTAACCTTTGGTACGTCCAAGCTACCGCAATCGGAATTGCTGTATCAATAACAACTAATTTCCTTTTGAACAAGATTTGGACTTTTGAAGACAAAAAGTTATCCGTACTTTATACTTTGAAGCAATATAGTCTATTTCTATTTTTCAGCTCTTTGGGCATATCTATACAACTTTCATTAGTCTACCTAATGGTAGAATCTGGAATGTCATATAACATATCGCTCATTTGCGCAGTAGCTGCAGCTTCAATTAGTAATTTCGTACTTAATAAAAAATGGACATTTGGGGAGAAAATATGGGGCTGAATCACTTTTCGCGATATGGATGACGCTTCAATAGTAGGTTAAGGAAGGGTTAAATGAAAGTACACGCAGAATAAGTAAAAGGTGGGACACCAAGGTCTTGAAAATCCTCAGTAGTACAAGTGTATAAATTTTTTGTGTGAAAGTCTGACTGTTCTATACGAGTTGGCAGGTTTGATATGGGAGAAATAATTCTTTCACATTGCGAATGATGCAGAAAATGGAAAGTATTGCTTCTTTTTGGGAATTAGAATGTATATTATGCCGCCTAGAGAGAGTAATCGAAAAAAGTAATAGACATTATTTTTACTGACTGTTTGCAAAGGTGATCTTGAAAAAGTGGGATGCGGTTGTACTAAGTTACACATGTTGATCATGAGCGGCTCCTGGGCTAATGAAACACTCATCGGTATGTTGATTACTATATGGGCTATCCCGAGTGATACCAGATATTGATCTCTAAGACGTAGATCATCATCCTTTATCCCTCCGACTAGATGGGACTAAATATTAGTATATCTCCATAATATTTGAACTAGTGCAAGGTCACCTGACTGCTTTGCGCTAGATCAGTTGGCTTATTGCCCTTATCTTCTTCAAAGATAAGAATCAAAGCAAGGACTATAAGAAGACTAGTCAGTCTAACAGAGATTAAGGGCGTTTCATAATTGTCGTCTCGCAGTCAGGCTTAAAATTTAAGACTGTCGAACTCCCCCATTATTGTATTCCATTGTTCAAGACAGAACTTTTCTTGTACACCGCTACTAAATTTCATGTTCTGAGGAAGTAGGGGTATCTCTGAGTTAGCAGAGCATTGATGCCTGAAATTGCATTCATAAAGTTAATCTTTAAAAGGAAAAATTTCTTACATAAAAAAATATTGTAGAATACTTAACGGATCTCCAGCTTTGCAAGTATGTCTTCGATAGTCTGTTCGTCTTCTAGTTCTGCATCAAGTAGATCCAGTGCTAGGTGGTAGGTACCATGATCTTTGTCCTTAACATTATTGGCAAGGTCATTATATAGCTTGATTACACTTCTTTCAAATTCCAACGCTTTTTCTAGAGAGCTACGAAGTGTCAAATACCTTGAAGGCTGTAACTTGCCCAAACCGCTTTCTTGTTCCCATAATGCGGGGTCATCCTTAGCATTAGTTCCAAGTTGCATTAGCCTAACGGAGACTTTTTTGGCGTGTCCCAGTTCTTCATCTGCTCGCTCTTCAAAAAATTTTTGTTCTAGCACACCTAATCCCTCTATATTCTGAGAAATGTACCAGAAATAATGGAATGCAGACAATTCTCCAGCATAAGCAGTCCTTAGCATCTCTATTGTGCCTTCGACACCAGAACCAGCTATTTCTTTTCCCATTTTGCCCATATAATATTCAATATATATATGGATAAACTCCTATTTAATAATTTTCAACAATTGGGTACGAACTAGTTAGAAAGAGCAAAAATATGTGTAGAAATCTTAAACTGATTCTTAATAAGATGAAAATACTTGAGGTCTTCCTCACACACATGTATTAAATGGTAACATAATATTAGCACATTATCGCAAATAAATCGGGAGGTTTTTGGAAGTTGAAATCACCAATCTTAGGCATTACCGAGAACTAATTCGGTGGTATATCCTTTTCCTTCTTCCTATGCGGAAATTCTAACCCAATGGTTCCCATTACTGAATCTCCTATGGGTTCAAATATAGTTCGAAGTGATTCGGTGTCATAGTATTTTATTACCTCGTTCAATTTGCTTTCGATCTTTCTTTGTTCGATTCTCAAAAGCATATATCGAGATATTAACGCCTTCACTTCATCCGCCTTGTCATCCTCAATTGGGTTCTTATCCGAAGGGCTAGGCGGCGACATTATTGATCAAGGCGCATCTTTCAAGACCACTACATTACCATATGTAAGTTGAATCTCGTTCATACCATAGGTAAGCTGGTCTAGAGGGTCCAAAATTCCATCTGTATTATCGCAAATGTAGGTCGTTAAACCTGTTTCCTCACTTTTTTCGTTCTTATTGATACTTTCAAGAAAATTGTGGGCCTTTTCCATTGTTAGACCTTCCTAATTAGGATATCCTAATATTTAAACGGTATCCTTTATACCAATGATTTGCCTAATGGCTAATGAGAGAAATCTATTTATTTGTGATTCTTAGGTTAGCCTAATAGATAGATGAGTCAGAGCAGACGCTTAACAGAATCGTATTTTTTGGCGTTTTTGGTTTTTGCTGCTGGCAATTTACTTATTTCTTTATTGTTTATCAACGATGGGATCGCACAACAATTAGCCGAAAACCAACAGTCAGTAGATCGACTTTTAATATTCATCAACTTAGAAAGGATTGGAACTCAACTTAACCTTACTCAATACAGTTTGAATAGTGGTGACCTTGAATCTGCATTTCAGCATGCCTATATTCCTCATTCGATTACCTTTCCGGTAATTAAGCCCATATTAAGTATATCTGACCCAGCTTCCACAAAGAGTCTTGAAGGACTACTTACCGATCTTCCAATTAAGGTTCGTGCCTCAAATAGCCCAGAGGTGGCAGATTCAAATATTGAATTCGATGTTAGAACAATAGAAAATCTTCTGAATAAAATATCAAAATCAATAGCTGGGCAAGGATATCTTAAAGACAAGGGATTTGTCCTACAAGTCTCAGCTGTTCTTCTGGAAGACGCAATTCAGTCTTATAAGCTAACCAATGTTTCATCCACGCAAGATGGATCAAACACATTTAACCTTCAGAATTCTTTAGGGTTGGTAAACAGTTCGCAGGCAGATTTTGAAAGAGTTGCAGACACCGTAGATGAAAGGAGACGAGATGAAATTAGAACCTTCTATAATCAGATACAAGAAAGCATGAAAACTGATGCACCGTTTGATACCGTTGCAAGTATTGCTTCTGCAATTGAACGGGACTTTACTGAGGAACTAACTTTAAGTGGCGGCAGTGAAAGCGGTTCAGAACAGGCAAAATACTTTTCTACCATTAGGGATCTACTTAACAGTACTATTGCTTCGGTGAACAATGGGAATTATGAAGATGCAGATGCAACTGCGATCAAAGCATACCTTGATAACTTCGAATATCTCGAGGTACCTATCGAAAAACATGATGCCGATTTAATGTTAGACATCGAAGTAGAGATGAGAGAAGAACTTCGTCAGTTGATAATGGAGGAACGTTCTTCACAAGAGATTAATAGTTTCATCACATCGATCCTAGGCAAATTGGATCAGGCTGAAGATTTGCTGAAAAACGATCCTGAATACCAATCGAACTTGAATACTAATACAACAGCTAGCGGAGCTTCACTTGCAAATATCCAAGGGTTGCGGCAAGGATTCGGTACCTATACTGGAGAAATTCGGCAGATGGGAGAGGCAGATGATCCAGCAAAGGAATCTGTAAGAAACAACGTAGACCAGATAAGATTGAAACTAAGTGAGATGCTTAGACTCTATGAGAACAAGAATTATGAAGGTTCACTTTTAGCCGCTCGATCCGCATACCTAGACAGTTATGAGGTCGTTGAAATTCCGTTAAGACCAATTGACCCTGATTTCACCCTTGAGATGGAAATTAGATTTGCTGAATTAAGAAACCTGCTTCAGCAGCAAGTACCACTACAGGAGGTCGAAGCAAAGACCATAGAAATTAGAAGAGGGTTAGACGAATCAGAGAGGCTGGTGTCCGGTGTGGGAGTTGTGGCACCTGCGATAGCATTCTCGACTTCCTTTTCAATTATATTCAGAGAAGGTCTTGAATCGGCCTTAATAATAGGCGCCATTCTCACATATCTTCAAGCATCAAGGAATACTCGCTTCAAAAAGCATGTCTATTATGGGATTCTAATTGCAGTTGTTGCTACAGCTGCAACTTGGTTTGTGGCACAATATGTAATTGAAATTTCTGGGGCGAACAGGGAACTGATAGAGGCTGTGGCTGGCCTTTCAGCGGTAGCAGTTCTTTTCTGGGTGAGCTTCTGGGTACTAAACAAGATCGAAACTAAGAAATGGATCGAATTTGTTAAAGCGAAGGTCTGGAAGGCCACTACCACAGGTAGTGTAATTGTGTTTGTTGCTCTCGCATTTTTCACAGTCTATAGAGAAGGTTTTGAGACTGTCTTGTTCTACCAAGCTATGTTATCATTTGCAAAGTACATGGAACTGTATGTTATTGCGGGCATGTTCTTAGGACTAGCGGTGATTATTGGTGTAGCTATTTTAATCAATAGGCTTGGCAGAAGATTACCCCTAAGGGTACTCTTTGCCTTAACTATGGGAATAGGGGCTTACATGTCGATAGCTTTCATGGGCAATGCAGTTAGAGAATTGCAAGAATTAGGAATAGTGCCTACTACCCCATTGGTCGGCGTAGTTCCAAGGTTGGATATTAACCTGGCGACCATGACAGGCATACATCCCACACTAGAATCTATAATTGCTCAATTCGTTCTCCTTTCGATATACCTTATAGGCTCGCTTTATATTCTAGTATTAAAGCCCCGAAGACAGAAAGCTATCGAAGGTGCAAGAAAATCTATGGCAGATTTACAAGGAGAGAAAAAGGGGTGAACTCACAATAACTTTAGACACAAAGACTTCCCAATGACAGGAAGAGCGGGTTTATCCATTAAATACAATATACGAGGGTTTGCTCCTCAAGTTGAGTACGGCATTAAATTTAGTTGTTAGATATGATAGGAATACCTCATTGCGAATGCTTTGAATGCCAAATCTGTAAAATCTTTACTTACCAAAATAAATAGTTTAATACAATCTTAATGACAATATATATCAGACCTATTGCTTGCATCGATCAAAAATAATAAATTTACTTCTGATAATTGAATTCATATTACCCTGCGAATGATAAGAACTGGAACGAAGGAGAAAGGAAAGCATGCCCACTCTACACACTATCGGAGATTGGTATGGGAAAATATAGTGTGGCCTCTCATCATTCAGGTAAATCGTCCTTACTTTACAATCGAAGAATATCAGTATAAAAGGAATGAATTTTGTAAAATTAATAACATTCCTGTGTCCAAGCTATCTGGCGGATTAGTCTCATTGATTATAAAGGATATCCTGAAGAAGGATTATGAGCACAAAACCTGGATTTACTCACTTCATTATAGGCTCATTCCATATATGCGCAAAAAAACGAAGATTGAATATGGTCTCGCAGTTAGGGAATCATCTGGAAAGCGATAAGCGCAAGATTCAGAATAGATCGTTTACTATGTGGTTGCAATTTAATGCTAGCGACATTAATAAAGGAGATGGGTTTTCACTATTGTAAGTACTTACCTACTACTGGTGAAATCCTTACTAAATATGACTGTACTTTGAAATAACCGAGACAAATATAGAATTATTTTATTTCATCGCGTCAAATAAGAATTGTTCAAGAATGCGATTTTGTCGATGTAAAATCTTGAATTTCCAAGTCCGCCTACTTTCACTTCATTGTTCAATATACGGCAACAAATTCACATGATACGATCTCTTCTTCACATTCAATCATGTGGACAAGACCATTAAAGTTCAGAGAGATTCTTGGTTTTGGTGGTTCTAATGGTTCCGCATCTAATTTGGTAAATAACTTTGAACATATAGAGTTATGTAAGTACTTATGTACCTCTTTCTAATATTGAGCACGCCTTTCAGTTGAATGATTAGTTGGTGGCCATATCTTTAACTAGGATGCACTCGTATAATATATGACCAAGAGGTGTACTCCACAGCCGGAACTCCCGAATCTCGACATGGACACAAGAAGACACTTTGTAGTATTTGTGGGAAAGACTTTGAATCGGAAGAAACATTGAATGTCCACAAGAAAATGGAACATAGCGAATCTAGCCATGCACCAGCCGGTGTAGCATAGATTCTTCTACATTTTTATTTTTCTTGATATTCAAATGATCCTAGGATACATACGAAGAGGGCTATTCTAATCAAGTTCAATTTATCTAATGCTGATATTAAAGCAGAAAATTACAGGAGAATGTTGAATAAATGACTCAAGTAGTTTTCTGATATTCTCTCGATCTTCTTGCATATGCTTCATTTTGGAAAATTTTGCTTAATTAACATTGAACTGTCTCGTCGCGAGCTATTGGGCTCAAATATAGAGGTGAGACTGCAACCCTTGAACCGTATTTCATTCCTATCGAACTGCGATTGTTTGCGGTCAAATAGATCTAGATAATCCTATGGGCTTCCACAATCTATTCTAGTTCGTCATCAGCTGACACATATAATTTGATTTGGAGAAATCGCTCAAGCTTTTTTGCTAGCAACTCGTCTGGCCTCAATGCCCCTGTCTCTACTTTCTTAAGGAGTGAAGCCTTTTCACTCATCATTACTCCTAGCTGTTCGTGGGTAAACCCCTTTTTCATACGTGCCTCTCGAATCATTCTTCCAAAATCTTGGGATAGAACCGTTTCGTCGGTAAGCTGGATCCTGTTACTGGTATATCCGCGCTTTTTGACTACTAGTTGGTTTTGGGCAAGGGGTTGGCGGAATGTTGATTGCATCGAAGAATTTAACGGTGGCTTACCGGTTTTAGTAATTCCTGGTTCGTAGGGCTTTCCCCGTCTAGAACACTGGGAACACACTCTAAATATTGTTCCTTCAATTACTACGGTCTTACGATTCTCGTTAACCTGTCGCCCACATACTTCGCAAAATGAAGTCGACGACGATGTTGGCAATATTAACGGCCCCTTAGATAATCGTGCTAACCTTTCTTTAAAGTTTGCTGGACTGTCATATTGAGTACAATTTCTGCAATATCGCTCGAGTATTCTGCTACACGTCGAAGGTTTTCAGTTATTATTTTTACTCGATAAATATCATTCATATTCCTCAAATTGCTTAAACCATTCATAATCGACTTTTCTAAATAGTCTATTTCTCTGGCCTTCTCAATTGCCTTGTCAGCTGAATTATAATCCTGTTTAAACATAGACAAACAGGCTTCATCCAGTACACCCAAGGCAAAATTGCTCATGGTGATAATCCTTTTCACGGTATCTATATTGACCGGTCGTTTAGAATCTATTAACTCTTTAGCTATTAGTACAGCATGATCTGCGATCCTTTCAGCAAATTTAGTAATTAGTCTATAACCCAAACAGCTTCTAGAGTCTTGCAAACCGATCTCACTAAGTAGATATTCGTTCTTAATTGCTATATTTAGCTGCCTAACTATGTAAAAGCTAAATCTGTCAACTTCATCATCTGACTTAAGTACTTCCTTGGCTAGTTCTATATTGTTCTCCTTCATTGAAAGCATGACGTCAGAATGCATCGACTTGGCAATAAGTATCATTCTCTTGAAAGCTGCGTCAACTGATAAATCAAGTAAATTAATTAGTACTTGCAATGTCATTCCACTGGCCGAGTCTGCAATAATCTCCGTCCCCATCAAAAGTCGTCGTACTAAATCCTTGATTACTTCTCGCTGATCACTTGTTAATCTGTTGTTTTCCTTTGGAAAAATATGGATCATGTGATATCCAATGAAATATAGGGAAACCAATTTTCTAGCAAGATAATATGGATTGTTATCCTTTAGTACTTCTATAGTAGCTTCCCTCTGCTCCTTTATTGATCTGCGCGAGGCAGGTGATATTTGCAGATATGAGTTTCCTTGTCTCGAAATCAAGACGTGGTCTCCCTGTTTGAGTCCTAACTCTTGGATCCATCTCTTAGGTAATGATACGATAAAAGAAGACCCTCCAGTATATTGTATCTTTCTGGTCTCTTCCCTTTGATCAGAAGTCTGCTTATTTTCCGTCGATGCCACCGCAAACACTAGTTAGATTAACTATATATTTGTATTTTTTCCTATATAGATCATTTAATCAAAAACCTATTTAACTAAAGATTCCAGTTAAAGTCCTGTTGGATGCTATTTCTGTGGACCCTCAAGAGAAAATTCGCCACCATTTGAATGCATTATTCGGTGCGTATTTTGATCTTCCAAAATCAACTACCTTTAGCTATTCAAGAAGGACTGGACGTATAAAGAGCTTCAACTTCGACAATAAACTGGCTGGGACTTTAAGGACAGATGGTGGGATAGCTTTAACACTTTTAGGAGCTAAGAAATTGATGAAGAACCCGCTCTTCAAATCAAATTGTGTTATCCCAATCCAGGAGGCTATTCCCTTCGTTAGCGAGGGACGCTCCCTTTTTTGCAAACATGTTAAATGGTGCGGATCTAATGTAAAAGTTGGATCAGATGTTATAGTTATTGATGATAACGAAAAGATTTTGGCGGTAGGACGTGCAAGAATTGCGTCGAGCATGATGAAAAGGTTTGATGCCGGAGTCGCGGTAAGGATTAGACAAGGAATAAAAAGCGGGAATAGTACAGAGGACTTTATATGATGCGAGGCGGTAACCGCGAAATGAGACGCATGTTAGATAAGATGGGACTAGAAATGAAAGAAATGGGCGAAATTGAAGAAGTTGTTATTAGAACAGAAACTAAAGAACTTTATCTTATTAAACCACAAGTGGTTGAAATGAAAGGAAAGGATAGCACTATTTTTCAGGTAGTTGCAACAGATATCGAAGAAAGGCAAAAGGAAGTTCCTTCATTTAGAGAGGAAGATGTTGTGCTAGTAATGCAACAGGCAAGTGTCAGTAAGGATAGTGCTATCCAAGCACTTATTGATTCAAAGGGCGACCTTGCTCAAGCAATAATCAATCTGACGACATGACGATAACTTTAGTACCATCAAATGTTGATTCTTTCAGCAGATAATGAGCTGGGTCTCGTAATATTCTCAACCTTTTAGTATTCAGCTAACTTTTTATTAATTAGGCTTAACGCTCGTCCCGGATCAACTCTGCCTTTAGTGAGCTCCATCACTTTTCCGAGCAGATAGTTGGACACATTAGGATTTTCCTTTGCATCATGCACAGCAAGCGACTCTTTCTCAAAGACATTTTCAATAGATCGTAAAATTTGGTCCTCATCATCGATCTTTCTAAAATTCATTTCATTGTCACTTGCAGTGATGAGTTTACCTGATACTACTGCTTCGTATAGGATTTGTTTAGCAGTTTTTCTATTAACAATCCCTTCCTTTATCATTCGTGCTATTTCAGCTAATTGTTTGGGTGTCAGCTTTATGTTCCTCATTGTAGATCCAAGTTTCTTAGAATCGTCATCCGCATAGCTCATAAGGTCAGTCACTATTATATTTGAGATTTCTTTGGGGGCGAAGTAAATCTTGGTCGATTCCTCAAAATAGTCTGCTAGGTCTTTATGATCTATTAATACTTTGGAGACGTGCTCTGTGAGCTTATAATAATTGATGAACCGTTCTCTCCTGTCATCTGGAAGTTCAGGCATTTTTGAGTGTAATTCCTTCAAATAGTCCTCATCGATCTGAATTGATGGGATATCTGACTCGTAGAAGTATCTGTAGTCTTGTTCCTCTTCCTTGGTTCTTGATTGCTTGGTTATCTTTCTTTGTTCATCCCAATGTCTGGTTTCACCTCTAATTTCCATTTCATAGTTAAGCATGGCTTTTTGCCTGGTCATCTCAAATTTGAGAGCCTTTTCGACGTCTCCAAAGGAAGATACGTTTTTTATTTCAACTCTTCTTGAGGCGCCAATGGAAATATTCGCGTCACATCTGACTGCCCCTTCAAGCCTTGTATCACAAACTCCCAAGTGTTCAACTATCGATGCTAATTTATTCAGAAATAATCTAACGTCTTTTGGATCATGAAAATCTGGCTCGGTCACGATCTCCACTAGAGGTACTCCGGCCCGATTGTAGTCGATCAGTGAACTTGAAGTGCCAGTCATATATGACAATCTACCAGGGTCCTCTTCGAGTTGAACTCTCCGTATTCTAGCTTCCCCTTGTCCATAACCGAGCAATCCCTCTACACCAATGCTGGTAATTCCATGGGCGTTATATTGGGTAAGTTGAAAATTCTTTGGTAGGTCCAGATAAAAATAATTTTTTCTGTAGAAAAGTAAATTATTTGGAATAGTACATCTTAATGCCATGCAAACCATAGCTGCTTTTTCTACAGCTGTTTGATTCAGCAGAGGCAATGTGCCCGGAAGCCCGGTGCACGTCGGACAGATATTCTCATTTGGGCTGTATTCGCGATAGTTGCAATGGCAGGAACAAAATAGTTTGCTTTTTAACCCAGTAAGTTGACAATGGATTTCCAATCCAATCTTGGTACCGTATGTAGATATCATAATGGGGTTCTCACTTGGATTTTGGCTGTTCTCTCGAAAAGTAAAGCTGAATCAAAAATCTTCTGTTCTTGAAATTCATCTGACATAATTTGTAGACCTATGGGGAGACCATTGCTAAACCCTGCAGGGATCGAAATTGCAGGCATTCCTGTGAGATTGGAGACAACGGTGTCAATATCCGTATAATAAATCTTAATTGGGTCATCTATTTTTTCACCTATTCTAAAGGGAAGTATAGGCATAGTTGGGCCTATTATAACATCGTATTTGGAATACAATGACTTGAACTCTCGTCTTAACAAGGCTCTTACTTTTTGTGCCTTAAGATAATATCGTCCATAGTACCCTGAAGAGAGAACATACGTACCAACGATAATCCGTCTTTTGACTTCTTCGCCAAAATTACCCCTTACTTTCGCAAAATATGAATTCCATTCATACCCTTCCGGATCCAAATTGAATCCGTAGCGAATATTGTCATAGCGTGCGAGATTACTGCTCGCTTCTGCCATAGCTATAACATAGTATGAAGCAAGAGCGTATTCCAAAGAGTCTAAAGTTATTTCCTCGCAGATGCATCCTGCTGAGGAGAGTGTATCCATCGCAGAATAGATACACTTGGAAACTTCAGGTTGAGCATTGACGGTAAAATTGTTTAGTAAGGCTACTCTAAGATGATTTCTGGTTGGTTCGACAGAATATGGAGAAGTCACTGTGCGCGTGGTATCATCATTAGGATCAACTCCTGAAATTACATTCATCAATCTTATAACACCGGATACTGTTCGCGCAATTGGACCAATTTGCTCTAGACTATTTGAATATGCTACTAAACCATATCTACTAACCGAACCATATGTGGGCTTGAATCCCACTACTGAACAGAAACTCGCAGGACATCTAACTGAACCCCCAGTATCCGATCCTAATGACGTTGTACACTCAGCTGCTGCAACTGCAGCCGCACTACCTCCCGATGACCCACCAGTGACATAATCTAAATTCCACGGATTTCTTGTGGGTCCGAAATTGCTAAACTCAGTTGTTGAACCCATTGCAAACTCATCTAAATTTAATTTCCCGATAATTATTGCGTCGCACTCTTTCAATTTTCGAATTACTGTCGCATCATAGGGTGGGACATAATCTGCTAAAACCCTTGAAGCGCATGTAGTTCTTAATCCTTTAGTGCTTATGTTGTCCTTTATACCCACTGTAATACCTGCCAGTTGGCCAACCTTCTCTCCCTTACGGATCTTGCTATCTATTCTCCGCGCAGATTCTATAGCACCATGAGTATCCACACTCACAAAGGCCTTGATTTCGACATCTAGTCTTGATATACGCTCAAGATATTTAGATACGTATTCCTCTGCAGAAAAGTGTTGATTTCTAATGCCGTCGGTAACCTCATCAATTGAGAGTTCACATAGGCTACTCATTGTTTCACATCACTTTTAGGGCCTTTCAGATATCCATCTTTTCTATTTCTAGTTTTAGGAAGGACATTCTCTCCGAAATCCTGTGCTTGATCCTTACGCAAGTTGCGGACCGACTTCGTAAAGTAGGTAGGTTCCAGAATATCCAGAGTTAAGCCATCTAAGATCTCAAAATGTTTGATAATTTGATCAATTTGAGTTTCGTATTTTAATAGCTCTTCCTCTGACAGGTCTAACCTTGCAAGCCAACCTAGATGCTTAATCTCATCCTTTGAAACCATCCGAAATAATTCTCCTCATTCACGGGGTCAGACGGTCAATATCTCTTGGGTAGAATGTAGCGTCCCGGATGTTCTCGATATTCAAGAGTACCATCATGAGTCTTTCCAAGCCTACTCCAAAACCTGCATGAGGTGGAACACCGTAATCAAAAACTCTAAGATGGAAATCAAACATTTGCGTATTTAATCCTTGTTTTTTCATATTTCCTAGAAGTGACTCCTTCCTATTTATTCTGGTACTGCCAGAGGAGATTTCAAGAGAACCAAACATTAAATCAAAAGATTCACAAAACCTGTCAGACGTCGAGATCGGCTTTACATAGAACGGTTTTATAGCAGTTGGCCAGTCTATTATATAGTAAAAAGTATCGCTGTTGAAGACTTCATTTAAAAGTCCTTTCATATTTTGTGGGTTGATATCGTCACCCCACCTTATGCGTTCACCCTTAGCTTGAAGTTTATCGATAATCTCATCGTACCTGTATTTTGGGAAAGGTGTCTTGATATCTGGTAATGTGATATGCATACTTTGCAAATCATCCCGATGTCTGTTATTTATCGAATCAATAACATGTTTTAACATTGCTTCAAGTAAATTCATAAGATCATTGTAATCTGAGAACGCTTGTTCAACATCGATTGAGGTTGCTTCTGATAAGTGTCTTTTTGTTCTTGAAGGCTCTGCCCTAAAAATTGGTCCAATCTCGTAAACATTCTCAAAAGCCATCGTTAGCTGTTCCTTATACAATTGAGGACTTTGCGCCAGGAATGCCTCTTTATTATAGTAAAAAATTGGAAATAGGGCAGCTCCACCTTCAGTAGCTGTTGCGATCATTTTGGGTGTGTTTACTTCAATAAAGCCTTTAGCATCAAGGTACTCTCTAATAGAACTAAGTGCAGTATGCCGAATTCCAAACGTACCTCGTAAAAAATTTCGCCTTAAATCTATGGCTCTAAGGTCCAAGCGTGTATCAATACCTACCGTTGATTTATTTGCCTGGATGGTGAATGGTGCTGCTTGCTTAGCTAACGAGAATATTCTTACCTCACTGGGAATAATCTCTATCCCGTTGGGCGATCTACTTTGTGCTCGGACTTTTCCCCGGACCGCTAAGGATGTGTGATCCTTTATGCGTGAGAGTTGATCGAGAACCTTGTCTGAACATTCACCTCGTTTTGCAGTTACTTGTATTTCACCTAGTCTATCTCTTAGTACAACAAATTGAATATTACCGTGGCTCCTTGTGCTAGAAACCCATCCCATTACAGTGATCTGGACGGTATCTAAAGTAGGTAGAATCTCCCTAGAGTAATGGGTTCTTCTCCAATCACCCAATTCCTGTTCATGCAATAATTCGCTCAATTCCAAAACCTTGACGATGCTTAAGCTTGTATTAATAAGTTTAATTTATCTTTTCACGTAAAATCTATTAGGCAAGGTTGTTTTGTTCCTCCTTGCATTACAAGAGCCAAACACAAGAATTTAGAAATATGCATATATATGCATACTCAATATCTGGAAGCTGAGGTGAATTCTGGTGTCCATCGAGCATAGTGATCGGAGGAATGAAGAAATAGTGAGTACTGCTGCTGACCCGGGAACTAACGTAAATGTTACAATTTCCATAGGCGACATCCGGGTCCAGTTCAACGGATCTGCAGATTCGGTTATCACTTCCGTGATATCATTTCTGACAAAACAAATTCCCACGTTGGAGCTGGCTAATAGGATTTCACTCAATTACACTATTGCAGAACTTATACAATCATATTCTGATATCATCAAGATAACCCCAGAAGGTCCGAGGGTGTTTCCAATATTGGACAGAGTGGAACTAAAGTTCTCAGACAAGCAGATCGTTGCACTTCAACTGGTTGCCTCTCGTATTGCAAAGGGACTAGGCAAAAGCGAGGATGACAGATTACGTATGCCTGATTTGCAAATAGCAACAGGCCTAAAGTCAAAATCAATAAGTTCAAGATTGTCCGAATTAGTGAAAATAGGATATGTACAAAGAGATGTCGTGAGAAATGGTGGTGAATTAGCAGCGTATCGAATTACTACCTCAGGAATCAGCTGGCTAAATTCCATACTTGCAAAAAGGAAAAAAATCTAAGGACCGGAAGAGCAGCTTGCATAAGTTAGGTTTTGTTAGCCGAACTAGTCTATTTCAAGTCGCCTTCTGTAAATAGACATAATTACGGGCAGTTCCATTTCGAACTATAATGCCTTCTCTAACCATGTCGGTTAGTGAATGCGAAACTGCCGTTCTGTCGTAGCTGTAGCCCCTTCGTAGTAGCTCTTCATGAATTTCTGCTAGAAGTCGCTGAATAGCGAAGTAACCCTCTTCCCACAGTATTTCCAGAAGTATTCTGCATGTCATACCCGTTTTATGCGGTGATTTTCTTTCTCTTCTAAATACCTCTTTATTAGAAGTAATAGTGTTCGAATCTATCAACATTTTGATATTATCAACCTGATTTTGCAGTTCACTGATAGCTACAGCATTCTTTTCATCCAATGGACTTGGATGATCTATACTATCAAGGACGTTTTGAACCACCTCTTTAACTTTGCCTTCTGCGCATGTTATTTCGACTTCCCATCCATTGTGCTTCAGCCTGATCTTCACTTCATCCGACTGAGCTGCTAGTGGTGGAGGGGTATCATTCATGTTGAACAAGCAACGTTGGAAAAGTTCACCCTGATAAACTTGTTCCTTTGCATCTTGCGCATCTTGCGCAACATTAATTAAGTTCGGTTCACAGATATTCTTGATCAATATGAATTCAAATGCGCATTTTGATTTCTATCTTAAAGAAGATTGTATAACAGAATTTGAAAACACTTTCAGAAAATCGATGGACACGCGTATGTCAGATCAATTGACAGAAATTCTCAAAGGGAGAAGAATCATATTCGATTCAATTGAACAAACGACTGTCCCCGTTAGAAGGGATGGGAGCATTGATCAGCCCTCCACAGTGATTCCCAGGGTTATTCATCCAAGCGAGAAGGTAACTTTCATCAGCGCAATAGATTCAAGTGTTATTCATTTAGCGAGGACAGAGGAAGGAAGGTTGTACGCCGCAAAATCTGGAATCGTGATATCATCTGGGAGAAGGATCCGGCGCCATTTCAGGCTAGGTCCCATACTCATCTATCTCACTGAGGAATCCTTGCGAAACTCTAAGATGGACCACAATTTAGGAAATCTATTGCTCGTTGACAGCAGCATGGCCAAACGTCTTATCAGAATTAGGTTGGAGAGAGCAATTCAACTAGTGCTCTCCAGCCACTTGAATAATTCAATAATACTAATAGATGGAGCTCTAAGGTCATCCGTATTTGAAGATTACAACTGTACCATCGACAAGGTAGTTGAAATGTCCACTCTAAGCAATAATGATGTCATAGGGTTGTCGAAAAATACGAGCATGACGGTTCTTAATCAATTTGAAAATCTCCTTAAAACAGTGTCTTCTTCGGCTTGCATCGATACTGGTTGCGTTGTTAGGGGTCTGGCAAGAAATACATTGGGTAATAATTTGCTAGTGAAACTTGGAAAAAATAAAAATGAATATGTCCTCCGAGCAGACATTTGCTCTGCGAATGGTGATGATTTGGATTGTTTAGAGAGACTGATTGGAAATGACATACTTTTTCGTAGCTATCCAGAATCACTTAGGATTGCACATCACATTTCAACTTTCACAACCACAGAGATTTCATCATTAAAGGGGTTCATATCAAGGAGCTGTTCTACGGAAGAGGTTGACCAAACAACTACTAGAAAGAACATTTTG
>DASSCH010000135.1:0-3327 GCA_035697905.1 Nitrososphaeraceae archaeon | reverse complement strand
TAGGAAAAACTCGCCTGCTTTATAGGAGCTCCTAACAAGTGGACCGGATGCAACGTAAGCAAAGCCCATTGTTTCTGCAATTTCTCGCAGAGCATCGAACTTTTCTGGTTTAATATATTCTATTACAGGAAAATGTGTGCGACTTGGTTGAAGGTATTGTCCCATTGTAAGGATATCAACCCCAATCGACCGAAGATCTCTCATTGTCTCAACAATTTCTCTTTCCTCCTCTCCGAGACCTAGCATTATGGACGATTTTGTATAGATAGCTGAGTTCAAGTCCTTGCAAATTTTCAGAACAGACAAAGACTGTTCATAAGAGGCTCTAGCATCTCTGATTCTAGATGTAAGGCGTCTTACCGTCTCGATATTATGACTAATAACCTCAGGTTCTGATTCAACTATCCTCTTTATGGATTGAAAGTTCCCACGGAAGTCTGGAATGAGCGTCTCCAATATTATCTTGGGGCTCAGATTTTTCACTGTTCTTATTGTGTTAGACATGTGTTCTGCTCCTCCATCTTCTATATCGTCTCTACATACACACGTAATTACAACATATTTTAGTCCCCATTCTCTTATTGTCATAGCTACGCGCCTCGGCTCATACGGATCGAGCGAAATTGGTTTCCCGTTATCTACAGCACAAAACCTACATCCTCTGCTACAAATGTTTCCCATGATCATAATTGTCGCTGTGCCTGTCCCCCAGCACTCAGATATGTTAGGGCACTTTGCCTCCTCACAAACCGTATGTAGTCCTTTTAACCTGAGAGATTGTTTAATTTTGGTATAACTTTCCCCACCTGGTGGCCCAATTCGAAGCCAGGTTGGTTTTCTTGCCGCTTTCACTATTATTAATCAATTAATACGTGTAAATAATAATAACGGTTAACATATTAGATCGAGATTGATTGCTAGTGATTTATTTGGGGCACATCTATGAAAACCCCTCTTTATGATTTTCATAAATCGTATGGAGCAAAAATGGTAGACTTTCACGGATGGGAAATGCCTTTGCAATATAGTGGTATAATTGATGAACATATCAATACCAGATCTGCTGTTACTATATTCGATGTTTCGCACATGGGTCGCTTTGAAGTGAGAGGTTCCAGCGCACTAGATTGTTTACAAATATTGGCGACTAATGACGTTGCTAAATTAAGGGATTATACTGCGCTATACTCCCCTATATGTTACGATGATGGAGGTATTGTAGATGATTTAATTATATACAGAATTAGTAAGGAAAAATTTCTTCTTGTTGTAAATGCGTCAAATAGAGAAAAGGACTTAGAATGGATTATCGAGCATTGCGGCTCGGCGAATGTTGAAAATGCAAGTGATAAAACTCTCCTGCTTGCAGTTCAAGGACCACTTGCAGCACATGTTATGGAAAAGGTAACGGCTCACAAAAACTTTGATAGACTAAAGCCATTCGAATTTGTAGTGACAGATATTTTTGGTGCTGAATCCATTGTATCAAGAACTGGATATACTGGCGAAGATGGGTTTGAAATATTTGTTGATTCAACAAGAACGGATATTTGGGATAAGCTCATCGAGTCAGCGTCCAAATTCAAAATAAAACCCGCCGGTTTGGGTGCCAGGGATACACTTCGAATTGAGGCTGGTTTGATGCTTTATGGAAATGATATAGATGAAAATGTCACCCCTTTTGAGGTTCCGCTTAAATGGACAGTAAAAGTTGAAAAGTCAGACTTCATTGGAAAAAAAGCATTGACTAGTCGCATTATAGATAGGAAGCTTGTGGGCTTTGAATTATTAGAAAAAAGGATAGCCAGGCACGGAAATGAAGTATTTCTAAAAAATGGTCAAAGAGGTGGCTTTGTAACTAGTGGAACATTCTCACCAACTTTAAAAAAATCTGTTGGCTTTTGCTTTGTTCCCACTTACATTTCACCTGGCGAAACAGTTGAGCTTAGTATCGGGGGCAAGCTGTACGGAGCTAAAGTTAAAAATAGTACTCGCTTCTACAAGCGAATCGGAAACTAAGAGTGGGATCTTTGGTGGAGGGCACTAAATTTACTAAAGAACATGAGTGGATAATAATATCAAGTGAGGGGCTCGCTATGATCGGAATATCAGATTTTGCCCAGGAGCAACTTGGCGACATAGTTTCAGTTGAATTGCCAAAGGTAGGAAGTAAATTTAGACAGATGCAACCGATGGCCATTGTAGATTCGGTTAAAGCATCTTCTGACATTTATTCTCCATTAAGTGGTGAAGTTGTACAAGTTAACGACGAACTTTCTGAACATCCTGAATGGATAAACGAGTCACCATATGAACTAGGTTGGATCGTTAAGATAAAGCCGTCAAAATTGGAAGAACTTGACGATTTGATGACAGCTGGCCAGTATAGTGAATTCATAGGCGAAATGGAGAAAGTAGAAGAAAAAGGAGAAGCGAAGAAATGATTATAGATGTGTTAGACAGAAAGGCGGGTACGGAGTAATTATTATGAATTACATACCTGTTACCGAAAATGATAAAAGAAATATGTTAAGACACATTGGAGTCAAATCAATAAACGACTTATTAATTGAGTTGAAGCCTCGCATTACAGATAGTTGCGAACTAGGTCTCTCCAACCCCATGAGCGAGCTCGAATTATTGGAGCACATGAAAAGATTATCTGAAAAGAACAACCTAATGAAATATTTTATCGGCGCGGGAGCTTACAACCACTATGTTCCTGCTGCAGAATATCATCTCTTAATGAGAGGAGAATTTCTAACAGGCTATACGCCTTACCAGGCAGAAATGAGTCAAGGCACGTTACAAGCAATGTACGAATTTCAATCATTTATTTGCCTCCTGACTGGCATGGATGTTGCCAACGCTTCTATGTATGATGGGTCTTCTGCGCTGGCGGAAGCAGTCTTACTGTCTTCGTCGTATAATGGAAGAAATGGAGTATTTGTTAATAATGGTTTGAATCCTCAATATATGGAGGTATTAAAAACATATTGCGAAGGCGCGGACCTAGAAATTGTAAATGAGATAAATGAGAAGACTACATGTGTGATAGGACAGAATCCTGATTTCTATGGAAATTTGGAGAATTTAGAGTATTTGTCAGATAGGGCGCACAAAGTCGGTGCTCTTTTTATCACATGTGTTGTTGAGCCCACTTCTCTTGCAATAGTTCAACCGCCAGGATATTATGGTGCTGATTTAGTAGTAGGCGAAGGACAGTCATTCGGTATTCCCATTAACTTTGGAGGACCTTACCTTGGATTTCTTGGAGTGAAGAATTTTTTATTAAAGAAAATTCCAGGGAGAATCGCTGGTATGACG
>DASSCH010000134.1:0-5005 GCA_035697905.1 Nitrososphaeraceae archaeon | reverse complement strand
ATGAATGACAGGACTATCAACTTGTACCATCCAGTATGTAGCAGGATATCTATTCTAATTCTTGGATTAATACCACGAATCACTAGCATCAGATGGATCATAAGGAAGGTCTTTGCGGTGAACCAGAATATTGCATTTGCAGTGGGGCCATGATATATTCCCTCCAAAGTAAGCAGCTGTAATAGCGGAGGTTTCTCACCAGGCGGTCCCAGCTGATCGGGAAAGATCTGCGGACCTATCCAACCACCTAAGAATAAAACCACAAAGAGCGCCGCCAGAGCATACAATTTGACATAGGTTCCCAACTGGATCAAGCCATATATCATGCCTGACGTCTCTGTAAGCCAACCCGCCACTATCTCACTTTCTGCTTCCGGAAGGTCGAAAGGAATTCTCTCCAGCTCAGCTAAGGATGACATGAAGAAGACAAAAGCGCTGATCGGCAAAAAGAGAATGAACCAATATGAGGATTGTGCATATGTAATTTCGGTAAGGTTCAAGGATCCAGATAAAATTACCACAGATAGCGCTGACAGAATAAATGGAATTTCAAAGGCGATAAGTTGGTGTAGCGCTCGCAGACCACCGATGAAGGGATATTTACTATTGCTGGCCCACGAAAAGAGTACTTCTATTAGCGGGAAAAACCCGAAAATTGCGAACGCAACGATAAGGCCTACATCGATATTGGAGACCACCCAACCTGGAGCCACTGGAATGAGGCAGACAACAGCAGCAGCCGCAGCTACAAACAAAATAGGTGCGGCCCAAAATATTGGTTTGTCAGCGCCTGCAGGTACTATTATTTCCTTTGAAACTAACTTTAACCCATCAGCGACTAATTGGAAGATGCCTTCAAAGCCAGTACCTAAAGCCTCCCGTCCTGCGTGAGATGGGCCCACCCTTAACTGCATCCTGGCAAGAAACTTTCTCTCTATGAAAATTGTTGCCGCTGCGATGAGCGCAGCGTACATGAAACCCGGGAAGACGGCGACTCTGAAGAATTCTGTATACATTAGAAAGTTAAGAATTGGAAGCGTTCTAGTCGGGTCAACCATCATCGATAGGAATAGGTATGGAGTAAGCACCTCGCCATTTTCTAACGGCAATGGAACGTAGAATAATATGACGAAAATAAGAGGAAGTACAATTACAGTGACGATGATAAGTACCCAAAATAGTAACCAAACAACGCTAGCTACAAATGGACCGAATCTAAAGTCCTCGATTGGTGTAGCCATTCCTCCTCACCGATCAGCCTCCACAGGCCAATAGTTCAAAGACCAGTACACTGAAGGCATATCTCCCAATTTTGAACCAACCAGTAAATGAGGAAGAGCCAACAAATTTCTAAATGACCCGACAGATATCTTTACTCGGTATGGCCTGGGAGTTCCATCACTGACAATATAGTAGCCCAGCGCACCTCTCCCAGATTCAACCCGTCTGTACGCTTCCCCTGGTGGCCCTTTGGGATTAGGTTGAAGCTTTGCTCTTACCTCTCCTGATTCAGGCATCTTGTCTAGGAGTTGTCTGATGATATGACAAGATTCCCTCATATCCAGTAATGGAACGTACGCTCGTGCAAATGAATCGCATGTTTTCATATATTGGACATTGAAATCTATCTCATTATAGATGTCGTAAGGCTCAGCCTTTCTGATATCATATGGTACACCCGATGCTCTAAGAACAGAACCGGTAACCCCCAATTTGATCGCATCCTCTTTTGTCAAAATTGCTACCCCCTCAGTTCGCTGTCTTAGCAATGGATTATTATAGAAGATGTCTTCATACTCTTTTAGTCGTTTCTCAAAATACGAAACCTGTCTTAAACATCTATCTTTGAAACCATAAGGAATATCGTTCCTAACTCCCCCAGGAATGTTATAAGCGTGAGTAACGCGTGCCCCTGTTAAAGCTTCCATAAGATCTATAATTAATTCCCTGTCTCCAGTAGGCCACATGAACATTGTAGAATGGCCAAGAAAGATTCCGTAAATAGCGAGCCAATAGAGTGTATAAATTTGTCTATTAAGCTCAGATGCAATAGCTCGGATAAACTGTGCTCTCCTGGGAACATCGATCTTTACTAACTCTTCTACTGCAAGACTGTATGAGTATGTTATGTTACTAGAATCGTGGATCACCGGTCTTTCCAGATGCGGAATATTCTGAATAAAGTTCCTATACTCACACATCTTTTCTTCACCGCGATGAACATATCCAGGGTCAGGATCGCAGTCCACGATATAATCACCGTCGACCTTTACAGTAAATCTGAAATGTCCAGAGCCCGGATGCTGTGGTCCGACGCTCAATGTCATTAGTCGGTCCTCTTCGGCCTCTTTGACTATTTCCAACCCGAGTCTGGTAGTTTCTGATATCCTTTCCTCTTGATTAGACATACAATTACCTTCCCTTTATCCTAAACTCCTTTCGCAAAGGTGGAATATCAGCCCAATCTTCGGGTAAGAGAAACCGATCGTTTCTTGGGTGGTTGTCAAAATAGACTCCAACCATCTCAAAGGATTCTCGTTCGTGGTATTCGACACTCCTGAAAACTTCTATTAATGACGGGAGCCTAGCGTTGTTTCGATCGGTGCGTGTAGACAGAGAAAAGATATGAGATGAGAGATTCTCCCTTGTATAGGAACCCAGATGGTAGATGACTTCGATGTCACCCGTCTTGGGGTAATCTGTGGCGCTTACTGACTCTGCATGGTCAAAGCCTGATTCGTCTCGAATGTGCCTTGCAATCTCGACGATATCCTTCGATGGGACTTCGATCTTGATGCGAAGCGGTCGGACATAAACAATTTTTATTGAATCTCCGAACTTTAATACAAGACTGTCAATAATTCCTTTCTCAAATTGCGGAAGCTCCGCCTTCTCCGATTTTACCTGGACTGAAGTGTTGTTTGATGATTTTGGCGATCCGCTGCCAGATTCTTCTTGCTTCCCTGAAGTTGTCTGAAGATCCTTGTTAGAGGTAACAGTGGATTCAAGGTCGCCTTTATCGTTACCTGGTGATGAACCATTGGATTTGCTCATACTATTTGATCTTTGACCTTTTGATCTTTTCCTGAAGCAGCATGGTACCTTGGATAAGTGTCTCAGGGCGGGGAGGACAGCCAGGAACATAGACATCAACCGGAATGATTCCGTCTACACCAGGAAGTACGTTGTAAGAATCTATATAGAGACCCCCTGTAATCGCACATGCACCCATGGCTATCACGTATTTAGGTTCAGGCATTTGATCATAAACCATCCTCAGTCTTGGGGCCATCTTTCTTGTGACAGTACCTTGTACTACAATCAAGTCACATTGTCTAAGCGAACCAAACGCTTCGATTATGCCAAATCTTTCGACATCATATCTTGGGCCCGAGGCAGCCCCAAATTCAACACTGCAGCACGCTGTCTCCAGATGCACTGGCCACAGGGACCAGACTCTCCCCCAATTTATGGCATACCCCAGCGGTTTATCAAGGGCCTTTACTAAGATATCTCCAACTTTGCTGACCATCAAATTGAAGTTTGTAGGATTCACAAGGTCCTTTATCATTGTGGGAACCTAACTCCTCCTCTGCTTGTTGAGTATTTATTCATTGTCAAAATCATATGTGCTACCAAATTCCCTTTCTCCCTGCCAGATATAGTGAGTACCCCATCGCGGCAAACATTATTGCGAGAAACCCAATAATTGGTAAAGTGGCACTTCTAGGCAATGAGAACAATGAAACTCCCCAGATATAAAGGAAAATAGCCATAACATCAAAAACTACGAACATCAAAATATAGGCATAGTATTGCATCATAAAATGAGTGCGACCGGCACCAGAAGGCACTTGACCGCATTCCATAGGCAGGAATTTTACAGGATTATATCGACGCCGGGGAGAAATAAGGCGAGAAATTACAATAGCAGGAATAGATACTAAAAGACCAAAACCGAGCATATAAATAAGTGGAGAAAATTGTGCTACGGTCTCACCTGCCAATTCAAGTGTGGCTGGTGATATTTCCTATAAAAGTCTTGCCTTACCTTACGTGACGAGTCTGAACAAGGATCTTACCATAAGTTTGGGATGGCTTAGACCCAGTTTTAACATTTTTGAACGACTGAAATCTGCTCTGATAAAGTCAAGAAATTCATCCATATTTAGCTCCGAAATAATATCGAGTTCCTGATCCCATTGGTTGTCTGATAGCTTCAGCCACCTGGTTTGGACCTTGAGTGCTGAAGAGATTTTAGAGGAAAGAATGCGTTTGCAAGTGTTCTCATATTTCATTAAATGCTCTCTTGACCCATTGAATGGTATTGAAGATGCAGCAACTTCTCCAGCCAATCTACCAAACCTTATTGCAAATCGTATACCTTCCAGTAGCAATGGGTTGGAAAAACCTGCGGAATCCCCCACCAACATTATGCCATCGTCAACAAAGCTCTTGACTAAACCTTGATTTGGTATCAATCCATAATGAAATTCCAGAGTCTGGATGTTCTTAATTCTATCTAATGGTCTTAGCCGATTCTCTATTATCTGATTTAGCTTTTTTATTGGATCCTCCATGGTGTCTGGCCTACCTACACCCACCCCTATTCTAATTCTGTTCTTGTTAACTGGGAAAACCCATGCATATCCAGCGGCCGAGTACATACTTCCAACCATGAGGTACCATGTTTCTGTGTCCAGATCATCACAATAGCACTCATACTCTGCTCCCGCGCCGTATCTATTCCAAGCATTCAAGAACCCAAGCTTCCGACCTAATTCCGCTCTGAACCCGCTAGCATCTATGATTATTGTAGATTGAACATCTCTTTCTCCTGATAGTGATTTGATTCGAATATATCTTTCACCAGCTGAGGAATCCAGTTTAACATTAACTACATTGCTTCTTACTCTAATCTCGGCTCCTGCCGCTGCCGCGGTAGTTCCCAAATATTGGTATGCTCTCCTCACATCTAAAACACAACAATCAGCACGTTCTGAAG
>DASSCH010000133.1:0-12285 GCA_035697905.1 Nitrososphaeraceae archaeon | reverse complement strand
AGCTCTCTCAGTAAAGATTAACGGCAAATCCATAATAGATGTGTGTAATCTTTCGATTGGGAATTGCCTGGAATTCTTTAATCAAATATCCCTTTCAATGAATGAGCTGATCATTTCAAGAACCATATTAAAAGAGATAAGAGCTCGCCTACAATTCCTATTGGATGTAGGCTTAGACTATCTACAGCTAAATCGTACTGTTTCTACATTGTCAGGAGGTGAATCGCAGCGAATTAGGTTGGCTACTCAAATAGGTTCAAATCTTTCCGGGGTACTCTATGTACTAGATGAACCAACCATTGGGTTACATCAAAGGGACAATGCAAAGCTCATTGCAACTCTGAAAAAACTCAGGGCGCTAGGGAATTCGCTTATCATCGTTGAACATGATGAGGAAGTAATAAGAAGTTCTGATTGGGTATTAGATCTGGGGCCAGGAGCTGGTAACCACGGGGGCAAGGTTGTAGCATGTGGGAATGTAGAAGACGTATCTAAGTCGGTAGAATCAGTTACCGGCCAATACCTAACTGGCGCATTGCTTGTCACAAGGCCAAATAGCAAGAGAAGGATTGCAAGCAAATTCATCAATATCCTTAGAGCAGAAGAGAATAACTTAAAGAGCATTGATGTCTCCTTTCCGTTGGGTTGCTTGACTCTGGTTACTGGTGTGTCTGGTTCTGGGAAGTCTACTCTGGTCAATGATATACTGTTTAAAGGATTATCTGCTCATTTCTATCATTCTCGAGAGCGAATAGGAAAACACAAAGCGCTTACAGGACTGGAAATGGTGGACAAGGTTATTGGGATCGATCAATCCCCAATTGGTCGTACCCCTAGATCGAATGCTGCCACCTACGTAAATGCATTCACTCCAATACGGGAACTGTTTTCAAAGACTCCTACGGCAAAGCAAAAAGGTTTCAAGCCAGGACGATTTTCCTTTAATGTTCCAGATGGCAGATGCGAAGAATGCGAAGGTGGGGGGGTAAAACGAATTGAGATGCAATTCCTAGCTGACGTGTATGTAACCTGCGATACCTGTAAAGGTAAAAGATACAATTCAGAAACTCTAAGTATTTCGTTCAAAAAGAAGACAATTGCAGATATTTTGGCTATGACTGTCGATGAAGCACTAGATTTTTTTTCGAATATTCCGAGCATTTATAGAAAGTTAATCTTTCTTAGTAACGTCGGTTTAGGTTACCTACGTCTGGGGCAACCTGCAACAACCCTCTCAGGTGGGGAATCTCAAAGGATCAAGCTTGCAGCAGAACTATCTAAAAGAGACACAGGAAATACCGTCTATATCCTCGACGAGCCTACTACTGGGCTTCATTTCGCAGATGTTAGTAAGCTTCTTTATGTCTTGCAAAGATTAGTCGAACTTGGTAACACTGTGATCATTATAGAGCATAATTTAGATGTAATCGCCTCAGCCGACTGGATAATTGACCTTGGACCTGAAGGCGGACAATTGGGGGGAAAGATAGTTGCTGCTGGCACCCCGGAAGAGATATCGCTAAGTGATAGCAGTTACACAGGAAAATATCTCAAATCCAAATTGTTTCCAAACCAGGTACTTAACACTATGATAAGAGAACAGGATGCAAGGAATTGAGTCTAGAACAAAAAATCATCCACATTCCCGATGGTCCGGGTGTCTATTTTATGAAAGACCAGACCGGTCGGGTGATATATATCGGCAAAGCAAAAAACCTAAAAAAGAGACTAAAAAGCTATGTTGTGAACAAGCGTGATGATGGGTATCACGCAATTAAAACAGCACGATTACTCTCAAGAGTTGCAGATATTGAATTCGTTGTCACACTCAATGAAACAGAAGCATTTCTTCTCGAATCAAGTTTGATAAAACAGTATAGGCCTATGTTTAATATCGAGCTGAAATATCAGCAAAAATACACGTATCTGAAAATAACGCAGGAAGAATTTCCTCGCCTTCTTGTCGCTCGAAGGAACAGAAATGGTGACTTTTTTGGCCCTAAAGGAAAGGTCTACGGTCCGTTTGTTTATGGTAGCTCCAAGATATTGTCCACGGGATCGTTGAGAAGATTGTTTAAGGTGAGAATTTGTAAAACGTTGCCTAAGAAGCCATGTTTAGAATTCTTCCTTAAGAATTGTGAGGCTCCATGTATTGGAAATGTAACAAGAGAACAATATATGGATAAGGTGACGATGCTGCATGAGGTGCTTACAAAAAGGAACAATTTGGAAGAATTAAAATGGAAATTGAAAAAAGAAATGACGGAAGCATCAAGAAATCGCAAATATGAGATAGCAAGGGACCTTCGCGATACTATTCAAAGGCTTGAGAATATAACAGTAAAACAGAAAGTAGAAACGAATTCAAATCGAGTTGCAGAAGAAGAATTCTTTGGTTTCATGGCGAACGAAGATACGGGAGTTGCTCACGTACTTGCGTTGAAACGTAGAAAAGGAGTGATTATGGATAGAATTCATGCAAGCTTTGATCTCGTAGGGGATAATTCCTTTTCTTCATTCATATCTCAATACTATAATTCCGATAGTATTGTTCCAAGGTACATTTATACAAATGAAAAAATTCAAGAGACTGAAGCACTTCAAATGTATTTGGAATCCATATCTGGACATAAAGTAACAATACTACCAGTTCAAGTGGGACTCCATCATGACGATAGAAGTAAAATTATAGATTTAATTATGACAAACCTATCACTGTACGTCGAACAGGGATATCACCCGTCTCTTCTTAATCTAAGGAACAGGTTACAACTAGAATCTATACCATATATCATCGACTGTTTCGATGTATCAAATTTAGGAACAAGTATTGCAGTCGGCGCATGTGTACGGTTTGTAAATGGTGAATGTTCTAAATCCGGATATCGGAGATTCAAGATTCAAAATAAGGGAATGCAGGATGATTTTGCGATGATAGAGGAAATAGTCAGGAGAAGGTATCGACCAGATTCTAATGAGAGTGTAAGTAAGGGTTTGCCATTGCCTGATATGATACTTATTGATGGAGGTAGGGGACAGCTGAACTGTGCAGTCAAAACCTTGAGATCTCATGGCTTGGAAATTCCTTGTTTCTCTCTTGCGAAAGGTAATGAAGAAATCTATTCAACGAGCAGGAAGTACCCTCTCATTCTGCCCGCTAATGATGAAGGGTTAAGACTGCTTAGGCATGTGAGGGATGAATCTCACAGGTTTGGCCTTAAATATAACATCCACGTTCGCAGAAGCAAGGTGGGAGATCGATGACCAAAGAAAACATTTTAATCGACCACTTTATGGGTGCTATTTGAGCCGGAGAGCTGCGACAACTGAAAATGAGGTGAATCGGTACCTATTGCAAAAGCCGGTGTTTGTCATTGCTGGGACTACTAGCGGGGTAGGAAAAACGACTATATCGATGGGAATAATGCATAAGCTGGCACAATATGGATTTATAGTTCAACCCTTTAAGATTGGTCCAGACTTTATCGATCCTTGTTACCATACTTTCGTTACTGGTCGTCAGTCAAGGAATCTTGATCTCTGGTTAATGGGAAAAAAAGGAGTGTTGGAATGTATTGATAGAAGCTCCAAGGATGCAGATCTATCTGTAATTGAGGGGGTAATGGGACTATTTGACGGGATCTCTGGGAAGAGGAATTTCGGAAGTACCGCACATATCTCCAGGATACTTGATGCATCCATTATACTAGTAGTAGATGCAGCCAAAACCTCACAATCCATAGCTGCCATGATTCTTGGGTATACAAAATTTGATCCCCGCCTGAATGTGGCCGGGATTATCATAAACAATGTTGGTAGCCAAAGACATTCAAACATGATACTCGAATCATTGAGTATTCATGTACAGAAAAAGCTGCTTGGGATCATTTACAGAAATGAAGAGATCCGTTCTGCCGAAAGGTATTTGGGGCTTATCCCCCCTATTGAAATCAAAGGTAAAGCTAGAAATGTTATTCTGAATTGTGCTAGATATATTGCTGATCAGATTGACCTTGATGGCATGCTACCACTTAAGAACCCCAAAGAAAATCAAAAAAAATCTCTCCGACTAATTAACAATGAAAGAGCACCTCTATGTAAAATTGCTGTCGCATTTGATGAATCATTTAATTTTTATTATGATGACAATCTAAGTTCACTTAGGAAAAACGGTGTCTCATTAGTTTTTTTTAGCCCTGTCAAAGATAGGTCAGTCCCGAATGATGTAGACGGACTTTTGATAGGAGGAGGTTTTCCTGAAATATTGGCGAAACGATTAGAAATGAACAATTCAATGAAAAAGTCAATACACAAATCGATTGCTAATGAAATGCCCACACTAGCAGAATGTGGTGGGCTAATGTATTTGACAAAAGTAATAAATGACAATCGAAGAAAGAAGGGAGGAAAATATTCAATGGTTGGTATTTTCGATTCAGAAACTTCAATGACCAATCGAGTTACAATTGGGTATACTGAGGCTCAAAGTAGTGGTGAGCTTATGGGTCGAATATCTCATATTCACGGCCACGAATTTCACTATTCTGAATTAGTAAACATATCATCAGATTCTAAATTCTCTTTTGATATGCAAAGAGGACGAGGGATTAATGGAAAAAACGATGGTTTAACCCATAATTCATGTGTTGCATCATATATGCACTTACATTTTGCTGATACTAGAATATTAGGAAGAATTTTAGACAGGTGCGTACATTATAGAAGGCGATAATGTATTTAATGAATATATCTATTATTTTGATTTTCCTGGGTACTGACGATCCTCAGTTTTTAGACATATCAGGTTTTTAGCAGACGACCTGGTTTAAGTTTATAGCAAATGATAGAATTACATTGCCTCCGTTTTGGCGACTAACAAAATTACAAGTTCTTGGTACGCTGTCAGTATTCAATCAATTTGATCGGTTCCAGGGATCTCAAAAACGCATGTGCCAATGTCCGCCATATTCCATAGGAAGTAATTTCAGTATAAGACAGGATAGTAATTCGTCGATATGGATGAGGTCTGCGCTTTAACAATCTACTGCAGGTTTGCCTGCTTTGGAAAAAAATGCGGTCCTACCTTAAATAGGAGTCCTCAGCATGATTTTTGGCGATTTTGATTTACAATGATGAATGCGAAAAATACTCGGAGCTGTATTACTGAGTTGTCTTGTATTGTGCGCTATAGTGAACTCAGACTAGCTGAGCAAGTCGTTAAGAATTAGTCAAAGCAATTAGTATGGTTACTCCTAGAATTTGTCATATTTCAATGCAGTGTTTGGATAAATGGCCCCAATAAGATCAAGTAGAAGAATTGAAATCGACCTAAATGCCTTTGACTCATGGATATTAGTCATTAACCGATCGAGTTTAGCTAGGGTTATCAAACGTTACTCTCTGCACGTAATTTTAAGCTAGAATTCATCACTTGAAAACTTCTCCGTATATCATCGAACATTTTGGCATTTCCCAAATAGGCTCCTAATCCTCTGAATATCTCTCTTTGAGTAAAGATTGTTTCATGCTCTTCATTCTCTCTAGTAGTAAAGATATGCTCTCCGTCCAATATCAATGGGAGAATCGCCTTTCCATACCACCTCAATTCTCTTGGTGGATCAACTACAGTTATCACTGGACGATAAACGCGTGATTTTTGAGCTGCTGTCCTCAATTCTATTTCGATCTTCTCTCCTTTTATAGGAGACCCAGCAACCTTAATTATGAACGGATTCCAGTATTTATAAAGTTCAAAATCAGTTAATACCTTCCAAACCTTCTCCGGGTTTGATTTAATTTCAATCCTTGTGATTATCTCTTTCAAGTGCAACTTGACTCTTTTTCAATGGCATTTCTGTTCGCAATAGACCTAGTAAAAGTACTGATTGTATTACTTAAACTATGTGACAAAGGTATTCAGATCCGAACTTATGCTCATCCTGTCTTTTCTTGCTTCATCAAGGATTCTAGAATACTTGCATTAATTTCATCTAAATCAATATTTTGCCTCAGATATGTGCTGAGATCAGTTGTGGTGAGTATACCAACCAGAGAATCTGCATTTTTCACCAACAAATGCTGTATCTTGTTATCAACCATTTTCTTAGCCGCTTCTTCGAGGGTTGCCTTATATTCAATATAAACCAGTGGAGAAGACATAATATCATTTACGAGAACCTCTGTGCTTTTCTTGTTTTGAATGCATACTTTTGAGACTAGGTCTTTTTCGGTTACTATGCCAATATGTACGTCAGATTCATTAATCACTAATAAAGAACTTATATCCTTATGTTTCATTTTCTTTGCAGCTTCCTGTGCCGATTCATGAAAATGAATCGATTCTAACTTGTGGGTCACGATTTTATTGATTGATTCCAGTGTTAACATCAATCCTATGGATATGAGATGAAGTATATTATGGATACGATTGAGTCGCTAGCTAATTGTTTACGACTCAATATGAAGACGAAGAACAAAGCGACCATATCCTATAATCTTCTAAAAAAACAATTGAATTAAACTTTGAAGAAATCCTATATTCTCCGGACTATTCCATTAATTCTGATGCAATTTTGTCTTATAAACTAACATTAATGCATTGATTATTGAAGTAGCAGCTGCGCTGCCGCCTTTGCGCCCGATGTTGGTAATTGATGGTACTGGGGTACGCATTAATTCCTTTTTTGATTCAAGCGCAGAAATAAAGCCTACAGGAATTCCAATTACGACAGCAGGCTTTACTTTGTTTTCCCTGAACATAGATATTACTTGAAAAAGAGCTGTAGGGGCATTTCCTATGACCACTATGCCGTTTTGGATCTGAGCTGCTGAAAAATCCATTGCAACCTGGGATCGGGTCAGATTATTATCACGTGAATACTTTGTGACAGAATCCTCTGAGATCCTACACAATGTTTTCAGATTCAATTCCATTGCCAACTGCTTGTTTATACCTGATAATACCATTTCTACGTCTGACACAACATGGCATCCATTCTCAATCGCTCCAAAAGCTGATGCGAACACGTCTCCATTAAACGTAATTTTTTCTTTCCCTGCAAAGTCGAAATCGGCCGTAGCATGAATTACCCTTCTCACGATTGCCCACTCGAGTTCATTATAGGTATGTGCTCCCACTTCACCATCTATTATCGCGAAACTCTCATTCTCGATCCCAAATGCTTTTGCTGACATTTTGCGCAGATCATGATCTGCGTTATAATAATTAGGTCTGGAAGAAGATTCCTCGTTCAACTTCCATTGCCCTTTCCAAAACTATATCTGCTAATTGACAATCGGCTCCCAAATGTTCTGTGAGGTACATATTAGTTGGATTCTGTCCTTTGATTGATGTACTAATTTCTCGCATTATGTCATATTTAATGTGAGCTCCTTTGTGCAAAAAATATGGAACTACCAGAAGACATTTGGGTGAAGAGGCCAAGGAATTTCTGATGCCTTCTAATATGTCAGGCTCGTCGAGCTCAAGGAAACAAAATCGGACGCTTCTAAAATTAGGTTTAAGCAAATCCACTACGTAGTCGAATGCTTCTCTAGCCCTTATATCGCTACTCCCATGACCAATTAATAATAAGTCGCATTCCGAATCCGACAGATGTAAAGCGTGCACTCGCTTAGCATCGTGGACCCTATTCACTACGACTTCGACCATCCTTGTGTTCCTGCTAAGTGGCTTAGCAATAGCCACTCGAACATCCTTCTTCATAGATATCGAAGCAGCTTTCTTCACTGAATCTTTCAGCTTCATGCCTGGATATAAAAAGTATGGAATGATGGTGATGAAGTCGGCGCCGTTGGCAATGCATTTTGATATTCCATCCTCGATACATGGAGGAACCACTTCCAAAAAGCAGTAAGTTGTATAGCCGTACTTGCTAGGATACGTCCTGCTAATAGTCGAACAAATAAATTCCAACTCTTCTTTAACTTCTGGTTCTCTACTGCCTCTATCTACGATCAGCATCGCCTTAAGCAATTATCTAAATTCCATCCTAGCAACGGAAAGAGTAAGGTCAGGGGGAAATTTAAGTTTGGGGACTACTAGAACGCCTTTTGAGCTCAACAGCGCAGCGGCTTCAGATACACTTTTAGTACCTTGAAACCGTCCTACATGTTCTGATGGATTAGGAACGTGCATTTTAGAAAGCTGATCATCATTGAAGGCTTCTATTGGAATTTGATATGATCTTGAAAAATCAACCAGCCCACTAGCCTGGGCTTTATTTTCAATTGTCGCAAGATTTCGTATACTTTTGATGCTTAACCCATTGTTTTGGAATGTCTCCAACATTGAGGTTTCTATCGTTTCCTTGGTTGTGTTCCGATGTATCCCTATCCCTACGACAAGACTTTTTGGTCTGTAGATCACAGATTTAGATGAAATTTCCTTATCTTGTAGTACCCTATCTGTTATTATTAGGCCAGCACGGAACTCATTAGATTTCAGATTATCTAGCCCTGAAACTGGTTTGACATTCCGAGGAAGACCATTGCTTGGCCACCAATTTCGCTCTCCGGAGTCTTGGAAAAGTCCGATAGACATTTCATTGACCATGCAAGCGCTTACTTGTGTAACGGTATCTAGGCCTTCGATTGTCCATCCTAGATTTCTCCCTAAAATGTCCACAGCAATAGTTTTATTAACATCAGCAGCGGTCGTTATAACCGCCTTGCTTCCTTTGAAAAAGGTAGATAGCTCTGTTGCTAATGAATTCGCTCCACCTAGATGACCAGATAATGTGCTAATAACAAAATTTGCCTTATCATCAATAACTACAACGGCGGGATCGTATTTCTTGTTACCTAAAAAGGGAGCAATAAGCCGGATCACAGCTCCAAGAGAAAAAATGCAGACTAAGGCACTGTTTGTCTTGAATAGCCTCTCCAAAATTTGTGAGGTCGGCTCTACGAACCATTGAATATCATTTGATGATTCATAATACTTTTGAGGGACATAGATTTTAACCTGAGGCCAATGCATTCGTATACACTTGGCTATCCTGATTCCATTCTTGGTTATTGCTACCACACTAATAGTTAATGGACTTGGTTGATACAGATTTGATCCTGCTAGGTTGGGTCCCTAAACCCTCTTTTATTCCTATTCATGGTAGGCGAATCCTTGAAATCTACGCGGAAAAGATGCAGAAGAAATTGCATCTTTGATCCTCAATCAGAACATGCATTTAGCCTGAACATTCCGTTTCAACTTTCATACAAATGTGGATCCATGGTGCAATCACGTGTTCCTGCGGCTGGAGTATTAGAAGTAGGTCAATATTATTAATAATATCAATTAATCAATCGTTTCTGAAATTTTGCGGATCCGTATCAAGACTGCCACTGCTACCATATTGAATTAGGGTAAATTAGAGACCTCAATCGTACAACATCTGGCTATGCTATTTTTTCGGGTAGAGGCCACATACCCTTCCATCGAAATCAAACATCACAATCTGGAGATTCATTGAATGTTCGTTGTCTTTGACTAATGATGCATGAGCGTGCTTGCAGATCATGTCAAAGTATCCTGATATTCCATACTCCGTTATGATCTCTTGAACATGACGCGCCGTGTTAGCTTTCATTATTTTAGATACAATATCTGCGGAGCATGCGCAATCTCTTGCAAGGTTTGCCATAAACTCCATGTCGACGTGGGAACCTTTAACATGAGTCTGTTTTATTCCCATAGCCATCTTCGTAAGCTTACCAATAAAGCCAGCGATGACCACATTATTCACCTTCTTGATTTGACATTGCTTTATCGCATACCCTACGAAGTCCCCCATCTGTATAAGGGAATGTTCTGGGAGAGTGTTATTAAAGAATAATTTGACAAACTCCTCACTCCTACCCCCTGTTGTCAAAGCAACGGTGTCAGCTCCCATGGCTAATGCTACGTCTATGCTCTGCCGGATCGATGCTGCAAAAGACGCCGAAGAATAAGGAATAACAATGCCCGTTGTTCCCAGTATCGATATTCCGCCCAGTATGCCTAACCTTGGATTATCAGTTTTATGTGCGATGGTCTCTCCCATTGGTACCGATATCATTACAGTGATCCCTTTAGTTTCAATTAGGCTTCCTATAACTTCCAAAGCAGCCTTCTTGATCATCTTGGATGGCACAGGATTTATCGCAGCTGCGCCTATTGGAAGGCCTAATCCAGGCTTTGTAACACGTCCAACACCTTTTCCACCTTCTATTGTAATTATACCAATGACCTCATTTAGTGAAACAGTAGAAAGGATCTGTGCGCCGTGAGTGGCATCGGGATCGTCACCTCCATCCTTTGTGACGGCGCAAGTCACGGATCCGTTACCAACTCGAGTCCACTCAATTCGTATGACAATCTTTCCTCCCCTAGGCAATGTAACTTCCACACAATCTACTTCCTTCCCCGATAGAAGTCGAATCAGGGCTGCTTTAGTGGCAGCCGCAGCTGAAGTGCCAGTAGTATAGCCCTTTCTAAGTGAAGACCTGCCGACCTTCATTTTACATCGAAATGGAAGTTGTTTGGATCTTCCTTAATATTCGCGCAATCATTTGCAATCAAAGACCACGTAACAAATTACCATTCTTATTGTTGCAATTTAGTATACGATATTCAGACAATCAATTTACCACCGTCTATTATTATAGTGTTACCGGTAGCATATGAAAAGCTTTCACTCCCCAGACATGCGGCTACTTTAGCGACTTCCTCCGCCGAACCCCACCTCTTCATCGCCGGTTCTCTTGCCGCTCTCTTCCTTCCTCGCCTAGTCATAGAATAATAAGTGGCGTCGGTTCCAATATTTCCTAGTGCAAGAGTGTATGCTCTAATTTTTTTATCCCCATATTCAAGGGCAATGTGCTTGGTTAAAGCAACAACGGCTGCCTTGGCAATGGTATAAGGGGCACCTTCCCTATGGCCTGACAATGCAGGCGTGGAAGCAATATTAATGATAACTCCTGATTTGCTACGGGAGCGATTAGTTCTTCTTATCATGCTAGGAAGGAACGCCCTTGTCATGTGTATTGTACCCATAAGATCGACTTCCATAATGGCATGCAAAGCTCGATCGGTCATCTGATGATATTTTTTGTACCAGATCGCATTTTCAAAACGGTGTCCAGCACTATTAACTAGGATATCAATTCCCCCGTGATCTAATATCGCTCCTTTTACAACCGATTTTACATCTCTCTCGTTAGTAACATCCAATTCAATAGCCTGAGTATACCCCTTGATCTTCTGTGAGGTTCTGATAGCATCATTGATATTTCTAGAGCATACCAACACAGTTGCCCCTTGAATTTCAGCAAATTCTTTAGATATAGCGAACCCGATACCACCAGAGGAACCGGTGACTAGAACGACCTTGTTAACAAGAGCCAATTAAATCTCACGAACCGTTGTGCATGCAAATTTTTTGGACGGATTAAACCAAATCACCTTTGCCCCACTGATTGAGATAAGTTCTATTTCCAACATGAGCTATAGAGTTCTAGTTAGGTATCGATACTTCCCCCGGCAAGATCCGACATCTTATCAGTCCTTTCCCATGTAAATTCTGGTTCATTCCTTCCAAAATGTCCGTAAGCCGCTGTCTTTTTATAGATTGGCCTTTTCAAATTTAGAACCCTTATAATATCTGCGGGCTTCATTTCAAAGGAATTTTTGACTCGTCCCTCGATTAATTCGTCGTCGATCCTCGACGTACCAAACGTATTAACCATAACAGAGACGGGATCAGGCAAACCTATAGCGTAAGCAAGTTGCACCTCACATTTGTCTGCAAGACCAGCGGCTACTATGTTTTTAGCGATATATCTAGCCATATAACATGCCGATCTATCTACTTTCGATGGATCCTTGCCTGAAAATGCTCCTCCGCCATGTCTTCCTACACCACCATAAGTATCTGCGATTACCTTCCTACCTGTCAAACCGGTGTCAGCCTGAGGGCCGCCAATAACAAATCGTCCAGTTGGGTTTACCAAGAATTTCGAATTTGGGGTTATCCACTCCGAACAGATTTCCTTTATTACTTTCCCCACAATCTCCTCTCTCAATTGGTTCAAGCTTATGTCTGGTGCATGTTGGGTTGAAATCACAACAGTATCAATCCTTACCGGCTTTGTACCTTCGTAAACCACAGAAACCTGCGATTTACCATCAGGTCTTATCCACCCTAGTTTTTTTTGCTTTCGGAGGGTGGACAGCTTCATTGAGAGTTTGTGAGCCATTATGATAGGCAGCGGCATGAGCTCTGCGGT
>DASSCH010000132.1:0-4091 GCA_035697905.1 Nitrososphaeraceae archaeon | reverse complement strand
GGCAAGCGGCCTTATGGAAGCTGTTGAGCGATATTCCTCTTTGCCTAGCAGCTACGAGCGTCCATTCATCAGAGACTCATATTTTGAGCTGTCAAAAAGGTATAACGTACTAAGTCCAGATGATGTTTGTGAACCCCTCTCGGTTCAGTATAAGAACGATATGATAATGGATTATGTTCAGGGCTTTGACCTAGTTTCTCATGAGCAAATTCTGGTACCAGCCGCTTTGGTCTTTTTTAGGTACGCTCAAGGCGGGAGGGCTGTCAATCCGTTCTCATTCTCTCACACAAACGGACTGGCATCAGGAAATGTTTTGGAGGAAGCGATATGTCACGCTTTGTGCGAAGTGGTTGAGCGAGATGCATCAAGTTTGGCTGACCTGCGTTCGAGTGCCTTTCCATTTCATCTTATAAAGATCCTCACGAACAAGTTTAAAGAGAGCGGGTACGAAATAAATGAAATCCCTTCGCAGGATATGGTTGATGAACCGAATTTGTTTCCAATGCTCGATCTAGAGGGCTCCCTTAACGAACCGGTCAGAAATTTAGTGAATAGATTTAAGTCTGCGAATATTTCCTTGATGGTCAAAGAGATTACAAGTGATGTGGGAATACCAACATTCAATGCTGCAAGCGTTGAATGGCTGACTCAGAATTACGGCTATCTTGCTGAAGGAACGGGAACACATCCAGATGCCAGGATTGCACTGGTAAGAGCTATCACAGAACTTTCACAGACTCGAGCGGCCAACATTCAAGGTGCTCGAGACGACCTTCGGAAAATTAATTACAGGGGCGAAAATTCAGAGGACAAGAGATCGTGGCAATTTATGAATTCTGATCGAAAGGTTCGTCTCTTCAAGATCAAGAGCTACTATAATGAAAACATACTAGATGATATAAGGTTAATCCTTAAACATCTTAAAGCCGTGGGATTAAATAGAGCAATTGTAGTAGATTTAACGATCCCGTGGATAGGAATTCCGGTAGTACGGGCCATCGTACCGGGTTTGGAAACGTTCAAGTTCACAAAATCGGTTATAGGTCAAAGGGCGAGGAATTATTTCAAGGTATGAAAAACGTAGTTATTTTTGTTGGTCCTAGTTTAGATACAGAAAAGGCACGAAGGATTTTGGAAGCTGACTATAGACCTCCTGCTAAGAAAGGGGATTTGATCAGATTGAATATGTCATTAGACGATAATGAGACTCTGGTCGGTCTAATTGATGGATACTTCTTACTTGACTACCCGCCTACACCTATTGAAGTCTATCAGTTGATTGTAAGACGCAACACTGTAGTATTAGGTTCATCAAGCATAGGGGCTCTGCGAGCCGTTGAATTAGAAAAATTCGGGATGATTGGCGTGGGAAAAATATTCCAATTATTCAAGCATGGTAGACTAGACGCGGACGACGAAGTAGCAGTAACCTTTTCTCACGATTTGTACCACCTTCAATCTGAAGCGATGATAGACATTCGGTATAACTTATACCTATCACTTAAGAAAGGGATTATCGATAGTGAAACCAAAAATGCTATCACTAAGGTCTCCAAGGGAATCTATTTTCCATTTCGTACTTACCAAAATGTCATTGAAGAAACCGTCAGGCAATATCCTCGGTTGGATAATAATGCAAGGCGATTTGAAGCCTATATCCTTAGAAATAGAAGGAGTCTAAAAGAGAGAGATGCTTTGAGACTTATTGAGCATATCAAGGATATGATTTAGAAATGTTCAAAAGACGGCATGAATATGGTTCATTGATGCAAGTCATAACTCTCAGTCCCCCCCACATGCAGGTTACACGTAAGTGTATCAACCAGATCTACTTGCATTGTAGAACTCTAATGATAGTACAAAAGGAAAACATTCTAACCCCAGTTGAATTGGTATAATTTTTGAATTCATGCACACTGCGAATTTATTAGAAGGAAGATGGTCTATGATCAAAACTCGAGATATTGGTTAACATGCAGATTATTGAACCGATAGCCCTATGTGTATTAGGTTCTATCATGTTCGGAGTCTTGCTCACTTGGGCGTGGTTGATGGTACATTGCTTGAGATCCTTGAAATATTCGCCGAAGCTTGAAGACATAACAAAATTAAATCTTGATTTTGTACCTCGAGTCAGCATTATTGTACCTGCATTAAATGAAGAGAAATACATAGGCAGGTGCCTTCAAAGTCTTCTCGCTCAGGATTATTACAATCTTGAGATAGTATCTATAGATGACGGCTCGACAGATAGTACACTCATGACCATGAAGTCAGTAGCTTCATTAGACCAAAGAATTCGTGTAATCGAAGCTGGGGAGAGGCCTATTGGATGGGTGGGGAAAAATTGGGCCTGCTTTATTGGCTATAATAATTCGACGGGTAATATTCTTATCTTTACTGATGCAGATACTGTTCACTCAGAACAGACTGTTACCCTTGCGGTAAACCATATGCTGCAAGAGAACCTATCCGCCATTACGGCAATTCCGAAGCTGATCTCTGATGATTTTCTAACCAGCGTCACATTACCTCTACTCTCAGTCTTCTTACAAACCAAGTTTTCACCTCTGAAAGTAAATGATTCTGCAAATAAGCTGGGGTATTTTTTTGGAAGTTTCTTTGCTATTGTGCGGGGCCACTATGAATCCATTGGAACTCACAGGGAAGTGCGTTCGGAAATAGTTGAAGATGGTGCAATTGGGTCACTCGTAAAAAAAAGAGGAATAAGGATGAGAATGTATAGAGGAGAAAACTGCGTTGATGCTATGTGGGCGAGGGACCGACGAGGATTATGGAATAGTCTCCTGCGACTTTTAGTTCCTATGCACAGAGAACAAGGTAAGAAGACAGTTCCGATGGTAATTGCAATTGCCTTCCTAATGTTATTTCCGTTCATTGCCCTACCGGTAGGAATCTATTTTGCATACCCGGTAGGAACAATCCTGCTGGGCATATTTCTTGCAGGCTCTGCACTGGTTACTTTGTGCATCATGATGATAACAACTGTGCTCATCTTGTCTCAATCGATTAAGGCCAGTAAGAAATTAGCCCTAGGTTCGGCGTTGGGGGCAACTGTCATAACATTGTCTTTTTTTATTTCCCTGATCAGGGCCCATAAACTTCAGTCATTTGTCTGGAAAGGAAGAACATACGTGTAAAGCGGAGGTAAGAATAGTGTTTATTAGTCAAGGTGCAACAGATAACGATGCATTGATGCGATGTGATAACGATCTTGAGCATGTATCCAAGATACTAGATGAAATAAAGCATTCTTCTTATCATATTAGTGGCGAGCAGGCTCTTTCGTTATTTTACGATGCTAGGTTAGAACAACTAGCAGAATGTTCTTCATATCTGCGCGATAAATTTAAACCCTCAATCCTGACATATTCTAGAAAGGTCTTTGTAAATCTTGTAAATTTGTGTCGCGATACATGTACTTACTGCACCTACAAAAAAGAACCTGGAGACACAACAATTTCCATGCTCGACCCCGAAAAGGTTCTGGCCATAGTGGAGGTTGCAAAACGACTGAAGTGTACCGAGGCATTAATCGTTACAGGGGAGAGACCTGAAGTTCGATACCAAGAGGTGAGAAATTGGCTTCAAAAAATGGGGTTCTCTACTTTGTCTGAATATATCGGTGAAGTATGTGAAATGATTATCAAGAAGACAGGATTACTGCCTCACACGAATGCTGGGAGCCTTTCCAAACAAGAGTTACTCGCTCTGAGAGAGAACAATGCTAGCATGGGATTGATGTTAGAATCCTCAAGTATTAGACTATCGAGTCGAGGAATGCCTCACGAGAGGGCACCAAGCAAATATCCTAGGACAAGATTGAAATCCCTGACTACATGTGGTGAGCTAAATATTCCGACTACAACGGGACTACTGATAGGAATTGGGGAGACGCCTGAGGAAATCGTAGAGTCGTTGCTTCATATTAAATCGTTACATAAGGCCTTTGGGCACATACAGGAGGTAATAATGCAGAACTTTTCACCGAAGGATGGAACACTGATGTCTGATCATCCAGCTCCGTCTAAGGAATATTTCATGAGAGCAGTAGCGATAGCGAGGATTTT
>DASSCH010000131.1:0-14527 GCA_035697905.1 Nitrososphaeraceae archaeon | reverse complement strand
TTAACGTTCGAACAGCAAACTAGGATCTTTGGTCACCATAATCGTAATCTTCTCTTGACGAGCGGCTGAACAATTCAGTCATCCTTTAGCGAAGAACGAGACCCTGTGATTTTCATTGTCCTTTAAATAATTTAAAGAAATAGAGGCCGAGATGAGATCCCTTGAGAAGAGGATTATTATTTTTTACTGTAAACAAATAAAGAAGAAGAAGAAGAAGAAGAAGAAGAAGAAGAACGAACAATCCCAATGTCAAAATGAATGACCATGGTGAAAAACTTGGACTTGAATTCAAGGTTCTTCTTATCATGAATTCCATAGGGATAGGTCTATAGGGAAGTACTCCTTTATGGTAATAGCCAGTTGTTTTCTAATGTAAATCTCATAAATTCTATATATTGCCCTTTGCCTTCGATCGAAACCTATATTTTTGATGTGTCTAAAGGTTTCGATTCGAAGATTTTCGATCAAGCTGCCAATCCCCTTTTCTCCTTGAATTATTCTATCAAGTAACATAGCTGGAAGGTTTTTGGTCTCGATTCTCGATTCCGCATGCATAATTACTTCCCCATCAAGTTTCTTTTTAACACAAATCCTACGATACAACATAGGGCCAGATTCTCTCTGACTTAGTACAATAACCTCGATATCATTTCGAACCAGTAACTGGAGTATACTTTCCAAAACACCATTTTGTATGATAACGATTAATAGGACTGGAGGAATTTTGCATCCTAACTCAGCCTCTGTTTTGACTAGTGCCTTCTGCAGCGTTGACAAATTGTATATGTCAGTAGCGAGCTTTTTTCTTTTCAATTCTGTCAAATAGACTAGGCTTGACAGAACTAAAAAAAGTGTGCTTCACAGGATTCCTTAACCCAGAATCATCCGCAAGGCTAGGGCTAGCATTGTAGTACATAGAGTGCCAAAACTAATTATTTTTAGATACCTTTCTAATGTGCTAACAGAGCAGTTTTGCACATTGTTACGTTTGAGGACCTTGTAAGGCCTCGAAAGATTAATTTCAACGTAACTGATAACACTGGCAACAATCGCAATGAGTATCGCTTCAAGCGTAATTGCATTGGTCTGCATCATGAACCCCGCCAAGACTGGAAGAGAGCCCCATGCTATCACAAACCAAAAATTTGTATGGAAACGCCCCCCAAATTTCTCGAAATTATATGCAACAAGAAAAAAACCTTCTGCAACTGCCACGACTGAAAGCAGTGGTACAAAATAAATAATATAGTAAATGCCAATTGAATAAGCGACTGAAAGAGACAATACTAGTATGATCCACGAGGTATGTACACTAATTTCGACTCCCCAAGGCCTCTTGCGTGAACCAATGCTGTCAGCAAAGTGAGCGCCGATTCCCAAGGCAAAAAAGTAGATAAGTATAATCGCGATTATCCGATCCCAATGAATTGCAGGAGAAATTAGAGAACCCAGTAAAGCAAACGATATACACATCGCGGTATATGGCAGGAATAGAATTCCTATTGCTATCCTGAATTGGATGGGGCCGAATTTTGGCACAAACCATTCGTTCAGGCGATTAATGTCCTCCTTACTCATTCTTCTGGGCAACAATCATGTTCGAGGTACCGAATGTAAAATACATGGAACTGATATCGACAAAGCCATGCCTCTCAAGCGATGTAAGTACTTCCTCTGACCAACTCGAATTCTCAATCATTTGATCAAGTTCTGAAAAGACGTGTCTCCACGAAGTTACGATTAGACCTACTGCGCGCAACAATTTGAAATGCAATTTCCAGCCAATTCTAATGGCCCTATTTCTTGGATATGAAAAATCATGAAATACAACAATCCCATTTGGAACTATTACTCTACTTATTTCAGTTACTAATTTGTCGATATCCACATATTTAGCCAAGTATGAAGACACTACACAGTCACAGCTTTTATTTTTGAATGGCAACATTTCTGCATTTGCATTGACCACGGTTCGAATGTTCCTCCTGTCCTTGGAAATTTTGACATAATCAAATGAGAGATCCAAGCTTAATACTTCTAATGCATCATTACTATTTCTGATCATCTCACTCAGTATTCCAGTCCCGGAGGCTAGATCCAGTACGGTATTTCCTTTGATCTTGGTCAAAATATTTTTCTTCCAGTGTTTGTCTCTGCCGACTGTGGCGTATCGCACGATCCGGTCATATGTATTGGCGTTTTGCTCAGTAAAGAAGTCCTTCGCACTATGTAATCCTGAATGCACTGGCTTGGTTCATAATGCATAATTCTTGCGTATAAAGCTTATAGTTACATTTCAAATATATGATTATAGTTGCATTATGTGAATTGGCAAAGGCATGTCCGGCGAGGCGAATTTGAAGGTCGTAAAGTAGTCATTAAAACTAACAAGAGGCTCAAGGGGTTTAGAGATTTTATCCTTGTGTTTGCATACGTGCTGACTTCTGTGCTAATACTGCATCCCAGCTCCCCACATCCTCTTGGAGTCATGCTATTGCAGAACGAGGGTATCGTGATGAGAGAGAAGTTGAGAAAACTAGAAATTCTTAGCCCAAATCTCTTGTACATAAGCAAGAAAGTCCTAATAGAGGAATTTATTGAGGGAGGTAATCTATATTCTCTTTTTAGGAAAAGGGCTGATCTATCATTGGCATGCAAAGCAGCTATTCTCACGGCGCGATTCCACAAAGCCAAATTCGTTTTTCTAGATAATAAGGCGGAAAATTATCTCATAGACACACATGGACAGCTAGTCAGGACTGATTTGAGTTTTATTTTGAGGGATGACTCTGTTTTTTCCAGGAGTATGGATATTGCAAGCTTTTTAGCCAGCATAATGGACTTGAAGGTTTCAAAGTATCGCGCAATTCACAACACATTCATCGATGCTTATGAAGACGAAGTAGGCAGGTCATGCCCGTATCTTTACATTATCTTGAGAAACATTTTAGCCTTAGGGTTTAGCTCAAACAGAAACAATACACTTATGAATTTAATGAAATCTTGACCTGAGATTAAGAATTCCCGTCTTAGACGATTCTTTTAACTGCTAAGACAGCCTCAAATTGGGGGTAATTCGGTCTTTTTATCAAATCCTCCAGATCCGAAGCGGCAGTAAAAACACTGATCTGACATCATGTATGGAATCTTTTGGATGACAACAGCTCCAATCTTTAATGCAATTTTGGTCATTATCTTGTATTTCATTGGCATAGAAGGAATAACCTCTTTAAAGTAAACATCGTAATGATCTGGACAAAACTTCAATGTAACCTGAGCTTTTTGCCTAGACTGATGCCCTGCATCTCTTGAGGAGGTGTTTAGATTTTTTGCCACATTAATTTGTTCTCTGATATACTCGTGCTTAGGACACGGACAATCTTTACCTAAGGGATGCTTGTACGCAGGAAGGTTTTTCCAGTCAAAGTCCGGGTAGTTCTTCTCAAAATCTTCCATTCATTATTCCAAATTTTATTGAATGTTATCTGATATAAACATGTAGGGATCAAAACGCCATAGGTTGGCAAGAATTAAATAGTCAAAGGGGATCAGAAAAAATATATTTTTGGTGATATTACAATCGTCAAGCGACGTGATGCGCGACCAACATACTAATAAGAGCGGTGGCTCTGCAAAATCGGCGGCTACTGCCACTGCCCAGACAAGGAACAGAGAGGAGGGTCAGTCGTCTAGGCAACCCGCATCAGATTCCAACCTGAGAACCTTACAAGATTTCAAGAAAACCTTACTTGAAGAGAAGAAGATCGGTGAAGAAACCATTGAAAGTCTCAATAAGAAGATAGACGATACAAAGAAACTCATAGACGATGAACGCATCAATCTGGATGATCTGAGAGCAAAATTAAAGGTGGTAAACGAACAAAAAGACGCGGAATTTGGTAAGTTTACTGAATTAAAGAATGCCCTCGTGGCTGCAAGGACACAGATGAAATCACTTGATGAAAAAACTTCAACACCACGTTCAAGAAAAGATAGATATGATCTGGTAAATTTGAATAATCAACTTGACCAGATTGAGCGCGATATTCAGACAAAGAAGCTTTCGAAGGATGAAGAACGTAGACTAGTATTAAAATCAAAAGAAGTTGCAACCAAACTCTACTCCTTGAAAGCAATTCATAAAAAAGAGGATAGGTATAGAACAATTTCGATACAGTATGATGTCCTAAAAAACAAGATGAACAAATTATTTGATCAGAAGTCTGAGCTCGGTGAGGGTATTGGAAAAATAAAGTCAGAGCTAGACGAGTTGCTAAATCTTAGGGAAAGCCTGTACGAAGACCGTCGTAAAAACATCAGGAATGTAAGAGAAGCTGATGCCAAACTAGAGATGGTTGATACTCAACTTAACGCGATTCAGTTCAAGAGAACTAGAATATCTTCAGAGCAGAGGGCCAGAAGATATCCACGAGGCGAAGGAAAGGAGAATAGATACATTGCTTCTCAGGAAAAAGGTAAGCGTAGTAAGGAGAATCAAGACAGGTGGAATATTCTTAAGGAAGCTGCCCTGAAGAAAATGTCTGGCGGAGAGAAGTTGACGTTTGAAGAGATGAAACTCATTTATGGAGAGAACAGTTCAGTCGACTGATACGACTCTTTTAATGACCTCCTTTATTATCGAATTCATCCCTAACTTCTAATATCTGCTGCGCATGATACCTTTAACTCATGAAGAAGGTCAGCAATTAGTTAGACTCGCCCGCGACTCTGTTGAAAGACTCTTTGGCGACAGGGGTCCTAGACCACTACATTCAGTTCGGTCTAATATGCAAGCCGGTGTCTTCGTATCCATTCACGACGTCTCATCCGGAGAAAATGCCTTGAGGGGTTGTGTTGGTTTCCCTCTACCAAGAGGCGAATTATATTCATCATTAGAGGAAGCTGCTGTTGCTGCTGCTACACAGGATCCCAGATTTAGACCCATTTCGGAGGAAGAGCTTGGTAAAGTGATCTTTGAGGTAAGTGTCTTGAACCCACTTGAATTGATCGATGTTGCTAAGCCTGTAGATTATCTAGGTAAGGTGAAGATCGGAGCGGATGGACTAATGTTAAGTTGGGGTGAATACTCATCACTGCTACTACCTCAAGTCGCTATAGAATATAACTGGACTGTAGATGAATATCTGCGTAATTTGTGTTATAAGGCAGGATTGACTCCAGACATGTGGATGAACCATGATGTTAAAATATTCAAATTTAGTTGCGCCATCTATAGAGAGTCAGCGCCTAGAGGCGAAATTTTACGAATAGGTGATCGAACTTTTGAATAGCCAATTGGTACCTTTGCATTCGAGATCGTATCTGCAACAATTGAAAGCTAAATATTTGCAACCTTGGAACTGATTCAGAATTCTTGTCGAGGATTTATATCTCAGCTTATGGAGTAGGGCTGGGTCATGCAAGCAGAATGTTGATGCTAGCAGAAGAGGTTAGAGAATTAGGATACGACGTATCTTTTTCTTCGTTTGGGGAAGCAACTGATTTCCTAAGACACAGTGGATTTAGATGTGAAGCAGTCCCACCTTTGGAGCTTTCTTGGACGTCGGAAGGCGCCTTTTCGATCAAGAAAAGCATTGCAAGTCTACCATACCAATTCACTAATTTCTCAAAACAGTTGAACGCAGAAATCAGGAATATTGCTGCATGCCGACCAGATCTTGTTATCTCAGATTCCAGACTCTCCCCATTGATAATTTCAAAACCCTTTAAAGTACCTTCGATAGTCATACTAAATCAAATCAGACTACTATTGTCCCCTTCGCTGAGGAAGATACGAATTGCTCGTCTGTACGAAGAGTTTAATGGACAATTACTTGGCGCCTTATGGTCTTTCGCAGACAAAATATTGATACCGGACCTTCCGCCCCCAATGACAATAAGTGAGAAAAACATCTGGAGTGTCAGTACTACCTCAGGTAAGGTAAAATACGTAGGTTTCACTGCTCCCAATCCAATCATAGTCCCGGAACGGTTAGAAGAAGCAAGGCAGGTGCTCAATCTAAGTAGTGAAAAGCCGTTCATTTTTCTTCATATTAGTGGCCCCGGGCCTACTCGAAGACCTCTTACAAATCTCCTTATGAGGGCCTTTAAAGAGCTCGACTCAGAGATACAATACGCTATCTCGGAAGGTAGACCTGGAGGCAATACTTTCCCACAAAAAATTTCAGATTCAGGTTGGTATTTTGAATGGTGCCCCATTAGGGATGAACTATTTTCATTATGCGATGCACTAGTAATAAGGGCAGGGCATGCATCAATTTCTCAGTCGATTCAATTTGGAAAACCTTTCTTGTGTATTCCAATAGAAAATCATGGCGAACAGCTTGCTAATTCTGATAAGGTTTCAGAGTTAAGAATCGGCATTTCATTGAGACAACAGAGTTTGACTCTTGACTCCATTAAAAAGGCTATGCTGACTTTGATAGGCGATGAACATTATCGTAGGAATGTATCACATCTCATGAGAGTTTCGCGGGGGCTTAATGGGGTTCAGAACATACTAAAAGAAGCAAAGCCCTACTTATAGTGACTCTCAATCCCCTAATCTAATCTAAACTTTGGGTTCCTTTTGCAATTAAAACTTGGCAATCGCAAATTGCATGAGATGGGTTTGTTTTGCGTAAAATTTAACTTCGCACTAGCAAAAGCCGTGGGCCATTTCGCTCAGCGAGAAATTTGCGCCCAAAGCACTCAAAAGCATTAAAGTTCTTTGATTGCATCCTGGATCGAAATACGGTCTGCTGCTCCTGGCATATATTGCAAGTATTTTTTCAAATCCTCCTTGACTGAACCCTTACCTGATTTTAATCTGGCAAGCGCTCGATTCTTGTATATTGGACCGAACCTTACAGGATTTATATCAATTGCCCTAGAATACCACTCATCTGCAACGTTAAACTCCTCATTTACTAAGTAGTAGTTTCCCAATGCGCGGTATGCAAGATAGAATCGCTGGTTCAGTTGTATAGCTTTCTTGTAACACTCGATGGCTGATTCAGATTTTTGATCGCTATATACTGATCCCAGGGAATACCAAGCTAGTGGATTATCGCTGTCTATATCAACGGCTCTGGTCAGCTCTTTCATGGCATTAGCAATATCTCCTTTCAATCTTAAGCGCTCTGAAACGAGGCAGCTACGGTTAGAATTTTGAAACTTGAAATCCCTATCTGATATTATTTCTGACATATCCGATGGTATCAAGATAATCGAAGTCGTATCATCTTCCTCCCACTCCTGTTCAAATCTCTTTTCGGGAACAGCGCCTTGTTTGTCTTTCTCAGGCACATAGGTCAGAATTCTTCTCTCCTGTGGCTCGTATCCGCACACTATTGTGGCATGCTGAACCAAGTCATGGATCCCTGGGAGAATGGTGATTACCGGGATACCTTCATCGATTGTCTTTTTGATATCCTTCATGCTGCTCTTGTACATCACTGATCTGAAGCCTTTCTTTTCTGCGAGTTCTATTCCTTCAATGAGTACCGATCCCCTGACACCCTTGTATTGTTCTTTGATCTCGTCGGTCACGTGAGACGATAGGTCCTCTCCCCAGTATAATGCCAAAACATTTAACACCAAAGGCAATTGTGGTGTGTCTGAGCTGGGATCTACAATTGGTAAAGTTATGCTATGTTCTTCGGGCCTGGAGTACACATTGGTGCATAACTTTCTTAGGAAATAAAAATCATGTCGTCGCCTTACTTCAGGGCCATGAAATTGGCCAAGATGCGTTTTCCATCAGCACCACTAACTTCTGGATGAAATTGAGTTCCAAAAATCGGTTTTTCTTTATGAAAGAGGATTTCATTTGGGCATGTTTGGGATTCTCCAGCAGAGTCTAAACAGGAAGGGAGCTTCGAGACACAGAATTTATGGCTTTTGTAAACCCTTAGCTCTTCCTTGCCGAGCACGAGAGCGCTATCACCCTTGACTATTACTTGAGCAAAGTCTTTTATCGGCTTTTCTAGTCTTCTGAGCGATCCGCCCAAGGTTAAGGCAATTATTTGACATCCGTAACATATTCCTAAAATTGGTATATTCCTGGTATAACAATACCTGACTATTCTAGAATTGGTCGCGTTAATATCTGAGCTGCCCGTCTTTCGTCCCGACAAGATGACCTTATTGAACCAAGGCAAGCCCTCAATCCCATGATCCTCTATTTTTATTTCTGAATATCGCCTGTAGCAGAACGAATATCCCATGTCACTTACGATATCCACTAGACGAGATGTAAACGGAGAGTTATTGTCAACTATTAGCACTTCATGTGAACTTTGTGACGAGCTCATCTCGTGTTTATCTATAATCGTAGTATGATCAGCCATATATAGAAAATAGTACTTTAAGCAAAAGTGACTCGATTTCTAATCGTTCCCAGCCTTTCGATGGTAATTTCGACTACATCGCCGTCCTTCAGATATCGAGGTTCCTTCATTGACATCGCAACACCAGCTGGTGTACCGGTGGAAATGATGTCGCCAGCTTCAATAGTCATGACACTGCTCAAGCTAGCAATAATCTTCTGAATGGAAAGAACCATATTTATGCTTGAAGAGTTCTGTCTCGTCTCTCCATTAACCTTTGTAACTATTGAAAGGTTCTGTGGATCTTGTACTTCGTCTTTCGTGGTAATCCAAGGGCCGCAAGGTGCAAAGGTGTCCATGCTCTTGCCTCGAGTAAATTGCTTATCTTTGAACTGGATGTCTCTAGCCGAGACGTCATGAAGAATCATGTATCCAAAGACAACGTCCAAGGATCTGTCTTCGGGAACCTTTCTTGCGTTCTTTCCTATTATCGCCGCTATTTCAGCTTCATAATCAAGTCTAGTTACAAACGGAGGACAAACTATGTCCCTGTAAGGTGAATTAAGAGTTGTTCGTGGCTTCATGAAAATGACCGGCTCGTCAGAGGGGGTCAGGCCAGCGTCTCTTGCATGATCGTAGTAATTAAAGGCTAAGCATAATATCTTGGGAGGATTTGGAATAGGTACTAGTAAATCCAAATCCTTTACATTATGTGAATAGGTAAGCTTATCACAATTTTCCCTGACTTCGTCTAACCAGCCGTTAAACATGAATTCTTTAATCGATACAGGTATAGGAATTCCAGTTTGATCTTGAATCTCATTTCTGGTCACTAGTTTCTTTTCATCGCTTGAGATCAATGCATATGTCTCGGTGTTATTGGAATCTCTTACTCTGGCTATTTTCATTTCATTTCCAATTATTGTTTAATCGTGCGTATATATTGCTACTCCATTGGTTTGCAATCTACAAAAGCCAAAGCGGACAAATTGAATATTGCTGCTCGTTGGAACCTTTGATACATAAGATTCTGCAATTCCGTTATATGTGTAAAGACTATCTTTGTTAAATTCCTCGTTGATAAAGAGCTTACCCGGGACTATAACAGTAAACGGTACCATATCATCGTAGGAAACCCATTGTACTTTCGGGATATTTGATTTTATCTCTTGCCCAGTATTGATTACACGCAAGTATTCAGTTGCTTTTTCTCGTATTGTCTCATCATCGAGCCGAATATTGTGCATTTCCATTAGTCTGATTTCATGCCCGTCATTCAACCGGTCAGCATCTGCTTTATCTATGTAAATACGATCCGATGTTTGTACATTTCTGGTTCCAAGTTGAGCAGTAGGATGATTTTTTAGTTCAATCTTGCGCGACGTTGAGTCGACAATTCTAATTTCAACTGGATGCTTGACAAAGAAGAGCCTTAGAGATATGCGGTCAAGTAACTTTCTGTTATATGATTCAAGCGACTCAAATGGAGGTTTGCTATCGGCAAGTGAGATTCCTAGTGAGAGGACAAATTTGTAGATAGCCTCTGGTAGTATCCCTCTTTTTCTGAGTGCCGTTAAGGTCGGTAGCCGAGGATCATCCCAACCAGAGACTAAGCCTCCTTGGATAAGAGGCTTTAGTTTTCTTTTAGATACCGGCATCCCTTCAAATTCCAAGCGTGAAAACTCGAGCAGCGATGGCATGCGAAGGCCCAATGATTTAAGTACCGAAAAGTATAGCGGGTTTCTTAACTCGTACTCCTTAGTTCGCATTGCATGTGTGACACCATCAAGACTATCCTCGATTGGCGCGGCAAAGTCGTATGTCGGAAATGCCCTTATCCTCGTGCCAAGCTTCGGGTGGTCAGCATCAATGATCCGGAATAATGTAGGGTCCCGCATTGCAGTATTCAGGTCGGACATATCTCCCCTAAATCGAATGATTGCTCCATTCTGCTCAAATGAACCATCGAAAAATTTGTTTAACCGCGTCACGCGATCGCTGCTGGTGCTGTCCAGACCCCTACATGGACAGTTTACACTTCTTGCTCTCATAGAATGGATATCTTCTGGTCTACAAGTGCAGACGTAAGCATCTCCGTTCATAACCATTTTTCTTCCGTATGATTGGAGTAGGTCAATATCATCAGATGTATTCTTGACAAGGTCGGGTTTGACACCCAGCCATTCCAGCCCTTCCCTAATAGCGTCGTAGAATTCCAATTGTTCATTTAGTGGATTTGTATCATCGAATCTGAGTATCAGCTTACCATTGTACATCCTTGCATACTCTTGGTCAATAATTGCAGCTTTAGCGTGTCCGATATGGGGATAGCCGTTGGGTTCAGGAGGGAACCTTGTCACGACTTTTCCCATGCTGGCTCCTTGAAGTGGAGGCAGGTTTAGCTCTTCCTTCCGTTTGGCATTCTTAGTAACATTCTCAAAAACCATAAGTTCCGATGCCATTCTCTCCTGTTCAGCATGATCAAGAGAATTAACTTCATCTACTATTTTCCTAATAAGAGGAATTTGTTCCTTTATTGTAGGACGTAGATCAGGCCTCAAACCGACCACCTTTGAGATCACAACGTCATATCTTGCACTCCCGCCATATTCCATTGCATTTCTTAATACTATTTTTTTGATTGCTTGTTGAATTGTAGTATCGTCCATAGACATCTTGAGAGTCTAGACCGTCCTTTCAACAATGAAATGAGCAGAAGCAATGATCTTTCTCTTTGCTTTGCTATCATCATAACGAGAAATCGATTCCATAGCTTTTTGGATATGTTGTCTAGCTTTATCTCTGACTGCTTCCTCAATACCCAACCTCGAAATCGTTTTTACTGCTTCCTCTATCTCAATTTTTGAGGCATTCCTGGAGGCAAAGACCCTCAAGATCTTTTCCCTTCTGGCGCTGTCACTAATTTGTAGAGCCAGGAGAATCGGTAATGTTTTTTTGCCTTCCCTCAGGTCATTTCCAACGGATTTGCCCGTCAATTTCGGATCGCCTATTACACCTATAAGATCATCAATGAGTTGAAATGCTATTCCAACATTTTCTCCAAACTGGGTTAGGGCGAATGTATCTTTTTCTTTAGAATCGGGGGCAGAAAGAACACCTAGAGCACAGGACAATCCAAATAAAGCCGCAGTCTTCTTTGTTATCATCGAAATGTATTCCTGTTCATCTACAAACTTATCTTCGAACGCCATCCCAAGGTCAAGGGCCTGACCTTCACAAACGTCAACACATGCATTTGAGAGCCTGGAAACCATCTCACAAATTCTAATACTAGAGATACCTAATGTACCGCAATCTTTAACGATCATCTGATATGCCTTAGAAAATAATACGTCTCCTGCTAGAATTGCTAGCGGTAGTCCATATGACTTGTGAACGGTGGGAACGCTGTGTCTCACATCGTCATTATCCATTATGTCATCATGTACGAGGGAAAAATTGTGGATCATCTCAACTGAAGCTGCTGCTGGTAGAGACATGATCTTTGTTCCTCCAAACATCTCGCATGCCTTTACAACCATAAACGGCCTGAGTCTCTTGCCGCCGCTGCTAATATAATGAGCAGAGGCAGAGTAAAGTTCTGAAGGATTGCCCTTTAGTCTCATCAGCATGTATTCATTCATATCCGATGCGGTAGATTCCATTTCTTCATCGATTTCTGAAATATTCAATATTCATTCGCCTCTGATAGCAATTCTCCAGTCAAGATATGCTTGACACTCTTGAGACCGTTCATATCTCGAGCCCCTACCAGAAACATCGTACTCTTTAGCTCTGCTATTACAGTGTCCGCGAACCGATACAATGCCTCTTTTGAATGGACTGCATTTACCAGAAATGGATATGCCATAGCACCCATGTCAGCTCCTATTGCGATGCATTTTGCAATTTCCAACCCGTTTCGGATACCCCCCGACGCTATTAAAGGCAATTTTGTCAGCGTTCTCCTCACAACTATGATACTCAATGCAGTAGGTATTCCCCAGTCCCAGAACAGTTCCCCAAGATGTGTTTTTAGGCTTTCGCTTGCGCTTTCAGCACGCACCTTCTCAACTCCTGCCCAACTGGTGCCCCCAGCTCCGGCAACGTTTATCGCAGAAACACCAACTTCACTCAACTTTAGAGCTGCCTCTCTGGATATCCCAGCCCCGACCTCTTTTGCCATTACCGGAACACCTATAACTTTTACCAAGTCAGATATACTTTTGAGTACTCCAGAATACCTCGGTTCCCCTTCAGGTTGTACTAGCTCTTGCAGAGGATTAAGGTGCACTACTAGTGCATCAGCTTTGATCATATCTATCAACTTTTTTACCTTTTCAATTGAAAGACCACTTGACAGTTGCGCTCCCCCTATGTTAGCTATGAGAAAAGCGTTAGGCGCGTTTTTTCTCGCTATAGTAAAACTATCTGCAAGCTTTTCGCTTACCAAACCGGCTCTTTGAGATCCCACACCCATCGGTAGAGAATAGGATTCGGCCAGCTCTGCAAGTCTACCGTTAATCAGTAAGGCCTTTTCTGTACCCCCTGTCATGGAATCAATAATGAGAGGGGCAGAAAACCGGCGTCCGAGGAATATTGCAGTTGTATCAATATCACTATAATTTAGTTCAGGAACCGCATCGTGAATTAGTTTTACGTACTCAAGAAAGGTAGATGTAGTTTTTGCCTGAACGTCACGATTGAGGGGGATATCTATGCCCTCCTGCTTCCTTCTCATGATATCGATGGCTTCATTGTCTACTCTTAGAGGGTCAGCCATTTTTTATCTCCTGCCCTCATATGGAATCGCTGGAATTATGGTCCCTTTAGCTTCAATTCCCCTCAGGATATCAAAAACACGATCTGCGTCGAGTCCATTTACTATATTAACGTCGATGCCCAGTCTGGCAATTTCAAATGCCTCTGAGATTTTTCTGCCCATACCTCCAGTAACATCAATAGAGGAATCCATAAAACTGATATCGTTAATGGGAGAATTCAGTACTTTCACCAGCTTTTTATTTTTCATATCTTTGTAAATACCATCTACATTCACGGTGAATATTACTCTTGATGGCCGGAGGTGGGTGGCAATTCTAGTCATCAGAGAGTCACCTGATACAATAGAAAATCTTCCTTCATTGATATGTACCACGTCGCCAAAGGTGACTGGCACAATGCCACGCCGAGTAAATTTGACTAGCTCATTGAACTTGGAAACATTTTCCTTCCCGTCTTCAAATAGGGATACAGGCGAAATTCCATATGGCGAAAGCCCGGCATCTAACATTGATTTAACAACAATCTGATTTAATGCCACCATCGATTCATGTACGACCGATATCCCGCGAGAATCATACAATTCAGGCTTCGTATGCATATCGTATTTCACTGACCAATAATGACCAAATGAACCTCCACCGTGAACTATGATCACAGAATTCCCAAGTTTTGCAAGCACGCGTGAGAGCCCCTCTATTGCCTTAATATTTGGGGTAAGCGCCCGATCCTTCACCGTAATCACGGAGCCTCCGAGCTTTATAAGCGACATCTGAGTCATGTTCTAGTGTGGCATAATTTTCATTACCGATTTAAAGCTTTAATTGACTAAAATTCCGTCCTTTGCTATGCCGATTGCCTCCGAACATATATTCAAACCGTTTAAGCCCGCATTTAATGCTGGGATTGTCTCGGGTCTTGCTAACACAAGGATGCAACCTCCTCCCCCGGCGCCAGTAATTTTTGCTCCTAATGCTCCACACCTCAAACAAATTCCGATAATCTTCTCAATTTCCCTATTGGAAACACCAACCTTTCTAAGCAACTTGTGATTATCAGTCATTAGTTGACCAATTTCTTCCAGTGACCCTTTGCCGATTGCCCTTACCCCAGTTGCACTGATAGCAGATGCATTTCTTGCTACTTCATTGAAGTACTTTGGCCTGTTCCTACTTAATCTCCTCACGTGGGATACTAATTCCGAAGTTTCATGACTTTTACGGGTATTTATCAAAAAAAGAGGTAAGGGCTGATTCTCTAATGTGGTAATTCCACTAGTTCCAGTAGAACCGGCAAAATGAACAAGGCCGCCATATGTTGAGACGTAGCAATCAACGCCTGATGATTTGTTATGGATCATTTGTTCACCAGTGAGGGCGTTTTCGAATATCCATTTCCTGTCAATAGAAGATACT
>DASSCH010000130.1:0-6592 GCA_035697905.1 Nitrososphaeraceae archaeon | reverse complement strand
ATGACAAGATTAGTCTTAGTATTAACCTGTCGTCTCAGTAACTTTGCACAATCTTGAGTTGACATATCGAGCTGCAGGCCATCCATTAGGGTCTTGTTCACTCTGGCACGAATTTCAGATAAATCTATACTGGTAATATTAATTGAATTTTGAACCATACAACAATTCAATGTGGTGGCAAGTAATTAATAGGCTTTGGTAAATCAACGGAATTTGTACAGTCAAGACTTTATATTTTCTAATTCTGACTATCGTTCTATTGCAGATTCATCTCTCCCCTCGCCTTTATTTTTCGTCGCTTAATTACTGGTAAGTAACCTGATATTTGAATATGTATTATTATAAAATAATCCGGACTCAAGATTAACAACTCTTGTTTCTAAAACCTAATGTATAGAAGATGATACCGCAACCTATGCTCAAGTCGAGATCATTTACTGAAGGATCGGATGAATACTTGTGATACTTTAAATTATAGCCTTCAAGATGAGTAATCAATTTTCACGCCTAAATCATGTAACAGAGACGAACAGAAAAATATTTAGAAACTACTTTTCATCTATCCCACTACATTGGCAGTGATGCAACTCATGGGTGTACAATACATAAATCGTTATAAGTGTCTGGTTTTTCGAAAGTTGCCATAAATGTGTTACCAGTTCTAGGATACTACATTTCTAACCCTTCAGGGAAGATCTACCCATTATTGACATATCTCACATCTCATGCAATTTAGTAATTAGTATTTAGTTCCATAAACTGGACCCTAACTTGCAGTACAATGGCACAAACAATTTTATTTCCGCGTGAGCATTCTACAATCGTCACACAGTGACTCCGAATCGCAAATGGCCGACTCACTTGGCTTTAACTATTGTCCTCAGGAAGTGATGAAGGAGAAGGTCTTACCCCCATTACAGCTTTTAATTCAAGCTCGATTCCGTTTCTAAGAACGTTCAGCTCAACCGTGTCACCTGGTTTCGTATTTCCTTCAAGGTACGATACCAACTGTTCAAATTCGGTAATCTTCTCACCGTTTATACCGACGATGATATCTCCTCCATGTTTCCTGCCATACTCGTCTGTTATAGTTCCATTCAAACCTGCGTTATCGGCAGGCCCTCCTTTCACTAAAGTATTTACAACTACTCCCTTAACATCGTCTGTAATGTTTGCCATGTTCCCTGCCAAATCTGACGTAAGGGTAGCTCCAGTGAAACCCAAATATGGATGAGTGTAATTGCCTTTTTCAATTAATCTTGGAACTACATCTTGTATTAGATTCATCGGTATCGCAAAACCCAGCCCTTGCGAAAGTGCAGCAAAGTTGACACCTACAACTTGCCCTTGCATATTCAACAATGGGCCCCCCGAGTTACCCGGATTTATAGCAGCGTCCGTTTGGATCACGTCAGGAACAGAATAGGGGACTCCAGGTGCAGGCACTAGCCTGCCGACCTGGCTTACGATGCCAGTTGTCATTGTGCCAGCCAAGCCATAAGGATTGCCTATAGCGATTACTTGATCACCAACGGTGAGCGCAGATGAATTTCCTAGTGGAAGTGAGTTTAATAGCATTTGATCAAGTGTATTGTTCTGATTTTCACTGATTTTTAGAAGTGCAATATCAATATATGGATCTACGGCCGTTACATTCGCCCTTAATCTGTCTCCATTTGTAAATGTAACATCAACTGTCTTGGAATCGCCAACCACATGATTGTTAGTAATAATGTGTCCTTGATTGCCAAAAAGAAAACCGGATCCTAACGCACTCCTGTTTTCTTGTGGTGGATCTATGACTACACCTGTCTGCGGAACCGTCCTAGTTATCTGTACTACGGAGTCCTGAGTCTGGTTGAAAATATTATTTAGGATATTTCCAGAGGTAATTGTTAAGGGTGGAACTGACGAAGATGAATTATTTCCATTAGCCAAGTTGGCCGCAGCTTTCTGACCCTCCTGGATAAATTGTGTTTGCATTTGTAGGTCTAATGATCCCACCCAATATTCACTAGAATATGCGACAGGAGTTATGAAACTCCAATAAAATGATACTACAAGAGAAAATAAGACAACTCCGATAATCATTGAATTTGAATTCACCATTTGGTTCCTATCATTTTGCTAGTTCATATTTATTATCGTTGCTAAACAAATATAATACAAACCAGTTGTGCATTCGTTATCTTTATGGTGAATGTATGGATGAATCTCCTGCTACAAGAATAGTGACTTACGCAAGACTCAATATGGCCGATTTTGACGCCGCATGGATTATGAGAATTTGATTTTGATATAGTGAGACGGCTCCTAATCTTGTGCGGAAAACTTGTTGTTCTTTCATGGGAATTCATATTGTGTCATTGCTCTTGTCCACTCCGTAGCCTGGAGTGTGTACTTAAAATCATTGTACAAATAACCGACGATTATTTGTTTTGCTGGTTTTGTTATAATGGTCCAGCATGATACTTGAAAACCTCAATATAACTTGAGGTACCTTCCACTCAAACTTTAATGGGGGAAATTCCCAGTTGGAACTGCAACCAGCTAAAAAAGCAGATGGGAAATGTATCGTTGTACCAAATTCTTTACCCCGAACTATTTGTGACTTCAGAGAATTTATTGGTGACAAGATAGTTAAATTCAAGGATGTTGAAATTGCGAGTTGTTCGATAAGGAGATGTGTTCCCCGAATCGGGATATCCAAATTTTACGGCTGTTACTGATAACTGTTATATCGAACAATACTTAATCTATATTATATTTTGCAGAAACCTTAAACAAAGATGACTGACTGATCCTCAATTGCTTAATAATAGAGAAAAAATTGTAGCACAATTTGAAAACGAAGAAAAATAGAGGCAAAACTATTGTTTTACCAAAACGAATTAACTATAAAATTGGTAACTGAGATTCGTCAGTACTAATTCGTCTCGATCTCAAATAGAGATATATTTGATAACTTTATTCGATCTAATCTAGATATACTATGACAGACATTTTTTGTGAGGACAGCAATAATGATTACAAAAAACTGGATCATACTGGGCGTAGCTGTCTCAGCTATCCTAGCCTACACAGTAGGTATTCCGCCTTCATTTAGTGCGGAATATTCAAGGAGTACTCAATTCACAGGTTCTGAAAATAATTGTAGTAATTCTGAGACAAATGATCCTACGCAACCAGTTGATCCAATTCCACCGGGTAACCCGAGAGCACCACCTCCTGACTATGAACCGCTTGTCGATAACACAGTAGACAACACGGTAGATAACACGGTAGATAACACAGCCACTTACTGTTCAAATGCTAATTCGCAGGTTCAAGGAGACGAAAATACAGGAGCTATAACATCCACTCAACATTAGGGTATAACACACCTTTTTTGATCTTTGTGCAATTCTGAATTGAGCTTTCTGTTGGCCTATCGAATTAAATGGTAAGAATAGGTTCAAGTGTTGGGTGTTATACCTTTGGGATAAGATCCTGTTGCAGATGTGCATATTAAAAGGACGTGTTAGCGAAATCCAAGGAACTCGAAACTTCAAATCAATTCAGATAAATAATATAATGCAATGTTAACCGAAAATATTGACATGAACGAAGATAAACTTTCGTCAAGAGTATACCCAAAAATAATCAATCATATTGCAGTCAGTGTCCCCGACCTAGAAAAGGCTGTTAAGTGGTACATGGAAGTATTAGGATTTACCATCGTTAGACAGGCAGTTGAAATTGTGGTCAATGATTCGCTTATGGGAAGGGCGGTCAAAGACATACATGGTCCAAGAATTGAGAAAATGCGGATGGCTTGGTTAAGTGCCGCAAATCAGGTAGGCTTTGAAATCATAGAATATGTCAAACCAAAGGCTGAAAGACGTATAGATAATTTTGAATATTGGAAATCCGGAGTTACTCACATCTGTATAACTGATCCAAATATTGAAGATCTTTGCAACAGAATTTCTGAAGCTGGAGGAAAACTCCGCACAGAAATCTGGGTAATCGTTCCTGAGAAGGGCTATAAAATTGCGTTCTGCGAAGACCCGTTCGGTAATATTATTGAGATTTTCAATCAAAGTTATGAACAGATAATACTATCCCTATAAGCAAAATATGGACAAGGATATGAAACGGAAATAAGATTAATTTTAGTGTCTTAGCCTCCTCTTCGGATCATTGATTGACTTAAAACAGCCTTCAAGTGTCCTTTTGACTGAAACTTGAGGCACAAATCGCCATCCTTATATATTTTAGCTGTATCTAAAAACACGGGAAGTGATAATTAAATGCCATTTAGTTTCGGAGACCATACAAACGATGGTAGTGACAGCCGACCGGAGGACATTGGCAGATGGATGATGAAATTAACAGTACCGTTGCAATCAAGCTTTAGCGGCTCAAGCTCAGCGAGAGTCAGCATACTCTCCACATATCCACAATGACCATAACTCCCACAGCTATTTTTATTATTGTAGTTGCAGTACTCGTGGTATTGTCGACAACAGCTTCTGTATATGCCGGCGGGCCGCGATTAGATTACCCAGATGGTGCTACCAAGGAGGGCGCTGATTGCTGGGTAAATGGTTATGATGCTGGTTTTGCTGGAAAATTTGATAAGAATAGAGCTGATGAATGTAAAGTAAATGGAGAGGATAACTATAATGGCTCATGGAGTTATGGTTGTAAAGATGCTGGATATATGATAGATGAATGCGAGAGGTTCAAGAATATTCCAGTTGATACAGTAAACCCGAATTCTTTAGATGAAGAGAATAGAAGAACTTGTTATGATGATGGGTACGAAGATGGTGGAACCGGTGCATATGATCGTGAGAGAGAATCTAGATGCTCTGAATTTGGGGACCCATATAACGACGGATTCATGGCAGCTTGTCAGTTTGACAATACTTTTGAATTTTGTAATTCTGCTTATGGAATTGCACAAACACAAGAACAAACAAACGTAACGGATGGAGTTTCTATTACTGATGACCAAGGCATCAGATAATACGAAGGACTTTGACTGGCTGAGAGTCTGTAATAATCCATTAGTCCGTAATTATGTAACACAGCAGTGTGACTTTCTGGTAATGTCTGACGGAAATGCATTGACGGCTGAGGGTAAAGCAGCGATAGAGATAGTGTTATGTCCACACGGCCGCAGTTTCCTACGCTGAGGCAAGCCGATGCTGTTTTAGTTTCAGACGCCTTTCCATTTGACTCAGTTCAGGTTGGAGAGATTATTGTATTTAGAGAACCTGTTCCGAATGATGAAACAGCCGGTGTTATTGTTAGTAGAGTAATAGAATTGCTTGTAGAACCCTTTAAACTGAACAGTCATACTTACTAAGGCGATGCTAATTCAGGGATAATCCCCGGTATAGATTTCCCTATTTATGAGCCAGACCATATCGGAAAAGCGTACTTCTTAACCGTTGACTACTCTTGATCCACGATTCTTTGTTGACGGCAGTCATGTACTAAATAATTAATACAGCTAGTCTTTGATCTGAGTAACCTAGCTTTGTTTTTAGTGCGGCTTTTGGCCGCTCCAAATGTTTTATAACATAATCCGAATACTTCTAATGGCATCTCTGTCTTTTGTTATTGACTTACGTCAATCTCTGCTATTGCAAGCCACTTTTCCTGTAATCCTGGACTTTCATCTATTCTCCAGGTATTCTGTGCCGAAGCAGGCAGTTCTCGTATAGGGAATCTATCTGCGCCCTCGATTCCACTTACTTTAGTCCCATCATCGAAGAACTCCAATACTTTAACCCACTGATTAGCTGGTCTAATTTCATTGTCTCCTTGGTCTTGGAACAATTGTATTCTTACACCATTCTGTTCCTGTATTGCAGCGGCCATTGTACCTACCCATTTCCCATGATATGATATCCCTTGCTTGGAAAAGTCTAGCTCTAGATTTCCTGTATAATCGGGATGAGGGCATTCAGCCCGCAACCTTGGTTGGCCATTATTCGTTTGAATTGCTGGATCGTATACGCATCCGTCATATGGCGCCGAATCGGTATGTCTACCTCCCAATAATTTTGCGGCTACGTCGTCGTCGCCTCCACTCATGGTAAAGTATCCTACCATTACCAAAGAAGTTCCTGCTGCGTTCATGTTGTATCTTGCTCCTCCATCTCTTTCGTCGGTTTCATATTCATAGTCCCACTCTCCCTTTATCTTGAAGGGCACTGTTACTCCGTCTTTTGTAGTACTACTTCCTGGAGGATTGCCGGTCGGTCCTTCTGGTCCAATAACAAAAGCTTCTAGTCGTGCAGCATTATTCAAAGTTACAAATGGATCGCTCTGTATATTCCCACCAAGTGACTTGTATGGTGTCCATGTATTGCTTCCTGGAGCTGTCTGTTTCTTGTAGAGTAGCTCACCATTTGTTGCAGATACTGCAAACACCTGAAGTGTATTATCTGAATTCTTTATTACAAATGAATCGCTCTGTATATTCCCACCAAGTGACTTGTATGGTGTCCATGTATTGCTTGCTGGAGCTGTCTGTTTCTTGTAGAGTAGCTCACCATTTGTTGCAGATACTGCAAACACCTGAAGTGTATTATCT
>DASSCH010000129.1:0-5596 GCA_035697905.1 Nitrososphaeraceae archaeon | reverse complement strand
TAAAAACTAGAGGCATATCTTGGTGGCTACTTCTATCACTCTTTTCCTCGTTTCAGTGATAGTCTTAATATTTATCGTAGAGTAGCCGTCCTCTCGGATTTAATCATTAATTGATGATTGGCATGGCGGCTGCAAAATAATATAGTGTTGATGTGTGTGTGGCGGCGGTGATGATTTCTCTCACCAATGGATGGGATGCTACATCATTGAGATCGCGCTTGCAACTGAGCAAGCACAAGCCATTTCCCAATGCACTTAGCAAATCAGATGAAAAGAAGGTCTTGATGAAATGTTTTTTGACATTTCTAGATCTTTACGCCTCAGCTTGCTCTTACGCTCTACAGCCGTTAAGGCTCGGATTATTCAATCAAAGCAAGTCATAGAGATACTAAACTCGGTTTGATCTCTCTACTATTTTGCAAGAAATGTATATGCTCCTAGCCTGAAGCGTACTTTGGTAATGGATACAGCAGATTTTTTTGATCCTGCTGAGATCATTCCAAAATGATTCATAAGCTTCGATATTCAGGTATAATCTTTTTTATTGGATCTAACTACATCAGATGTGATTTTATCTATTCATGTCAGAAACTAAAGTCAAGATGATAGTAGCGTAGAGCATACGTTAACCTAACTTTGCTCTTTTTATACTATAAGATTTACAGTGTGTTTTAATAACCCAAAAAAAGGAGGAAAAAGTGAACAACTCTCTAAATACTTCCCCTGATCAAAGGAAACACAAGATTGTTAATTTGATTCGCAAAATGTCAATCACTGTATTAATTCTATTTACCATGTTTGCGCATGCCATCATTTTAGGATTTAATTCCGCTCCCAGTTATGCTTATTCTCCGTGCAACTGTGTTATCTTTGCAATGGATGACATTGCAGACTACGGATCTAACAAGGTGCAATTAGAAACCATGGACTACTTTATCTCAAAGAATTTGCCATTTACGGCTTCTATCGTAGTCAGCCAGTTCGCAAATAGTTCCGATTTAGATGTATTTCGTAAAGTTGAGGAGGGTCTTGACAATAACTTATTTGAACTAGCAATACATGGTTACAGGCACGTCCACCACTCACAGTTAACCAAAGAAGAACAGAAAGATGATTTCAGCAGAGCAAATGCAAAACTAGAATATCTATTTGGCAAAAGAGCAGATATTTTCATTCCACCATTCAATGACTTTAATCTTCATACAATAGAAGCAATGGCTGATCTAAATATCACCCTCTTTTCTACCCATCCAGATGCAGAGCAGAAAACAACCAATCCTCACAAGAGCCAAACATTAGTTGTAACTAATAATTCTAAGTTGGGAGTAAGTAAAATAAGTGATGAAAAACCATTAGTGTATCATGCACCCTTTCTTGCTTCCTTTCTTAGACTCAGAACCGAGGGAGTATTTGGAGAGGAGTCAGTAGAGGAGTCTATGAGATTAATAGACGAGAGCATAGCAAAGTATGGCTTTGCACACGTTAGATTACATCCTTCTGATTTCTCACAAGTTAATACCACTAGTGGAAAGGCTATCAATAAAGTAGACAATGTCAGATTTCAACATCTTACCACACTTGTAGATAATTTAGAAGATAGAAATATCCGAATTGCCTCATTTAGAGACATTTATTCTCCTTCTCCAAACCTTGTATTTGACAATTAAGTTATTCTTCTTCTGTCTTTGTATTGTCTCTATTATTAGGTTTATGAGTAACAGGGAAAACTTTACCTCAACAGCACGCGAATGCACTATAGTCGATTGAGTATGAATCTATTAATATATCATAATTATCCAGCTACGCTTCTTGAGTTCGGAATATCCCGATAGACTATCATAAACAAATTCTCTCTTATATTGGGATGGTCAGCTAGATGATAATGATATTGGACCCTCAGACCGATCAAGGGTAAGATAAATGAGAAGCATTACGATTTATTGAATGAGGATATTTCAGATGTTATGGCCGCTCATTGCGATACATATTTAGTCAATAAACATGATGACAGACATAAGGTCTATGCTATTTCCGTTATTGGACAGAGAACAGTTATTATCTTTGATGTGACTATCGTTCTTGTAATCAATAATATGGATTTTTTATCGAATGTCCAGTATGCAGAGGAGCAGGAGTAGATCTAGAAGGATACATATGTTGGAAATGTAAGGGGCATGGCCAAATTAAATACGAAGATGTAACACAGAATTGACCTGCTGCTATGAACAGTATCTAATACGTAAAAGATTAACATGATAAAATGATACGCCTATACTGATTCTAACACTGTAGCTTTCGTTTGCGTCTATGTATGTTGTGTGTACGCTAGCTTGAAGCTTTAGATCGTGAAACGTTACCCGTTTGCCTGCGAGTAAATATACCCTTATTGCGCGCATTTAAAGAATGTGGCTCCATTCTAGGATCAAGACTGTATATTTTCCTTATATCTGGTAATTGATTTTTTTGTCCCATTTATGCTAAAATCTGGTAATTTTTGGTTATTAGTCTCATGATATGAGTAGATAATAAATAGATGTCCATGTTATGGAAATTATATATTAATCGACTAAAACTATAGAAATGTAAATTTTATATAGAGATTATTTGGAAATTTTATGAGCACCTCTTAATACTTATCGTCTCTTTCTGAAGCATGCAAGATGAGAACTTTAGTTTTGGGTATGGATGGATACATTGGATGGGGCCTGGCTATGCATTTAGCAAAAAGAGGCCACATAGTATCAGGTGTAGACAATTTTGCAAGACGCGCTAACGTAGAGGGTGTAGGATCTCAATCCGCTATTCCACTTTTGGATATGCATGAGAGAGTAAGTGCCTTCAAGAAGATACATGGTGAAAACCTGTCATTTTTTGAAGGAGATTTACTTGATTATGATTTCTTGGCAGATGTTATAAAACAAACGCGTCCGGATTCTATAGTGCATTTAGCAGAACAACCATCAGCACCTTTTAGCATGATGGATAGGAATCATGCAATTTATTCGCAACATAACAATGTTGAAGGCACACTTAATGTATTGTATGCAATGAAGGATCTTGTTCCTGAATGTCATCTAGTCAAACTTGGGACAATGGGTGAATATGGAACGCCCAATATCGATATTCCAGAAGGGTTTTTTGAAGTAGAGTTCAGGGGAAGGAAGGACATACTACCATTTCCAAGACAAGCACACAGCATGTATCATTTAAGCAAGGTACATGATAGTGCCAATGTGATGTTTGCATGTCGGGTCTGGAAACTGTGCTCTACAGACATCATGCAAGGCGTAGTCTACGGTACAAGGACTAATGAGATGATCGATGATTCTCTTATGACAAGGTTCGATTTTGATGAATCATTTGGGACCGTCATTAACAGATATTGTGCAGAAGCTCTCATAGGCTTACCATTAACTCCATATGGTCAAGGTAAACAGAAAAGGGGCTTTATTGATTTAGTAGACTCCATACAATGCCTTACAATAGCCATAGAAAACCCGGCAGCAAGGGGCGAATACCGCGTTTTCAATCAATTGGATGAAGTTCATAGTATTTCCGAGCTAGCCGAAATAGTTGCAACAGTTGCCAAAAAGCTTGGGATTGATACAGAGATAAAGAATCTTGAAAATCCGAGAACGGAGAAAGCAGAGCATTATTACAAAGTGGACAATGAAAACCTCAAAAACCTTGGATTTAAGCCTACTAGAAAGATACAGGAAACTGTAGAAATAATGTTAAAAGATCTGTCCAAACATAAAGATAGAATATTGGAGAAAAGGGAAGCCATTCTTCCAAAGACTAAATGGTATGAAGATCCCACCAAACACGTAGCACAACCTCCTTCCCCCACCGTTACGAACCATCCAAAAGGATCAGGTCCTTGACGGAATGGAGGATTTGGTAAGAAATAGTAGATGATAATATAGTGAAGAAATATAACATACTTCCAGTTTTCGCTGTGGTTGCAATTGCAACGATGCTTTTGCTTCCACAGTTCTCTCTCTTCTCCAATACTAATGCGGAAGCTTATACCCCCTGTAATTGTGTGATTTTTAGACTGGATGACATTGAAGATCAGGGTAATAGTGATAAGCCTAATGTTGCCATAATGCAGCATTTCATCGAGAGAAACCATAAGTTAAGCGCTGAAATCGTTGTGAATAATTTTGGCAATTCTGGAACTAGCGCAAATGTGTTTAAAACTGTGAAACAGGGATATGATTCAGGATTATTCGAGTTGGGAATACATGGTTTCAACCATATTAGCCATTCTCAGTTAACAGAACAACAACAGAAGGATGATTTTGCAAAGGCAAAGAACAAGTTAGTATCATTATTTAGTGATCCCAATGTGAGACTCTTTGTACCACCTTTGAATGAATTTAACTCAGGCACGATAAAGGCGATGGCAGAAAATAAGTTGGATATTTTCTCAACCTCATACTCTTCAGAAAGAGCGACTACAAATACCTATAAGGTCAGTAACTCTTTTGAAACTGATAATTCTATTATCCAGCTTAGCGAAGTCACAGTCTTTGATAATAATGCAGGACAATACGAAAAGAGAAGAGTCTATCATGTTCCCTTCGACATTTCACTTTTCGCTATGATTCCACCCCGAGGCACACTTTCCGGACAGAATTTGGTGGATACTGTGGTATCAAGAACAGCTACTCAAATTGCCAACACTGGTTTTGCAGTAGTAACACTCCATCCTACAGATATTGCTACTTACAATTCTGCCACCGGAGGTTGGAGCAATAGCGTGGATAATGCCAAATTCCAAGATTTCAAAAATATTATTGCTGCATTAGAAGCGAAGGGCTATGACTTCTCATTTATGTCAGATGTGACGCCTGCTCCTTTCTCTCAAGTCGTTCCCGGACCATCACAGCCGGCAGTACTAACCCTAAACACCATTGCTAATGTAGGTTGGGGAGTAGACGTAACAGTAACTGGCAAACTTAGCGATTCTGCCTCTGGTGCCGCCCTAGGGGGAGAAGCAATAACATTTAAGGGCACGGGTGCTGCAAATCTCCCATCTGTAACGACCAATCCAGATGGTACGTTTACAGCTAAAGGTAAAGCCCCTTCAACGGTAGCTACAGGATGGCAAGTATCGGCACAGTTTGCTGGTGACTCTACTTACAGTTCAGCTACTAGCTCCCCAAGAACATACAACACAATATCGCACACCGTAACTATCGCAGTTGCAGTGGATAGGGCCAGCGCACCATGGGGCGATAAAACTACTTTCACAGCAACTATGAGAGATACAACAGCAGGAGTACCAACTGGAACGATGGTAACAGGCAAGGCTGTTACGTTAGATGGGACAGGTGTTATTGGAGTTTCTTCTAGCCAGACAACCGACAGTAGTGGCAAAGCTACTTTCACAGGCACTGCACCAACTAATGTAGCAACGGGATGGGCATATCAGGGACACTTTGCTGGTGATAGCCTCTACAAGAAAAGTGATTCCACTATCAGGACATATAGTACAGTCAAACATGCAGTTACCCTGGGACTTGCAGTTCTAAAAACAGGTGACCCTTCAGGAACTACAAGTACAACAGTAGAACCAGGACAAAACTAC
>DASSCH010000128.1:0-8170 GCA_035697905.1 Nitrososphaeraceae archaeon | reverse complement strand
ACCGTTAAAGACATACCGCGTAGTCTCTTCTATTGGCTAATTAGTGCGGATATAAGCTACCTTTGTAAGTGCTCTTGTAATATATCAATAGTCTTATCCAGTTTTATCCTTCAATACAAAGTATAATCGCGATCTACTTTGGAATAAAATGGCATCAGAAAATATAATCCTAGCCATATCGAAACGAGCACATTTTTTTAAGTGCTAATTTGTGATGCCTTCTTATTTTGAATACGTTTAGGAGTTCATATAGGTCAGCATTCTAGCAAACACAGATAATAGACAATGACGTAGTTCATAGTAATGGATATTGATCCTTTTGGAATCGGGTCAAAAACTCTAACGACTGGTGCAATTACGATGGTTTTGATATCTACAACGATACTAACAGCTGCGGCATCATTATGCCCAACTAATCCTGGAGTATGTCAACTTCCCCCAAATGGTGTGGTTGGTGGGGGTAGCCTCTTGAATACAAGGGAAAAAAATGGCTTACCCAAAGAGGAGGGCGCGCTCACAGTAGTACAAGTTCAAGCATTGGACGCACAGGAAGGGCAAACAATTGATAACTTAAAAGAATCCAGACTAGTACTACTTGGTGGTATCGATAATGCCATTCTGAGGCTTAACGAGTCGGAACCTGGAACTGAACCAGTAGAAGAGTTTGATACAGGACTTATAGCAGAATTACTCCGAATCGATCAGTTGGAGTCTGCTATTGCAGGACTCCTTGAGCTAAAAGATCATGTAATAGACGTCTTTGGAGAAGAAAAAGCTAATGAAGAAGTTGTGCCTCAGATTGAGAACTTGATCGGAGCATTAGAGAACCAGAAAAATCCATCTCCTCCTGCATCATTGTCATTCAGTTGAAGTGGAAGCTGGGGCAATAACGGTTATAAGCGATTCAGAATCTCTCAGCAGTACTTTCGGATAATACATCTGAAGGAGATGGCGGATTAATGGTTGTAGCTGGAAAGACATGACCGGTGGAAAGGCCGATAACGACGGTCCATAATGTGGTCCACAAAATGATGAACTGAAAGGAAATGGAGGAGACAACCTAACCTAATTGTTAGTGCTTTATTATTTATGTGCGATAGATCTCGCAAATATTATTTTTTACACTTAGCAGATCCTGCAGCATAATTAGACCAGGTCTTTTACAAGCTCTAAAATCCTATTCGACAAATGCCTTCATCTGTTAAAAAAGAGTCACAAATAACACTAGTACACGAGGATGCAGATTAATGCCAAAACTGCAAAGATTGATTGACTAGAGGCATCCAGTTATATTGTCATATACTATGGATATTCCTTAAGTAAGATACCACCAATCTATGGATAATGAATCGATCGAGTTTGTTGTATTCGACGTTAGTTGTTACCATACTCGCGGGGTTTTTTTTCTCACCCTTTGTACCAGTAGCAACGGGCCAGACGACAGAAAATAATCTTATGGATTTGATTACTAAATTTGGCGGTGGCAATGAAACAGATGATGAAAGCATGATGATGATGGGCGAGAACATGATGGGCGGTGCTAATATGTCGGGTATGCCATTTAACATGGGAGTGTTCGTCATGCCGATGACGTGCACTTCCCCTAATGAATTACTGGGATCAATGTTCGGAATGTCTGGTTCGGCAGGTGGAGATTCATCCATTAGTGAAAGTGGAAGCGATAATTCAACTCAAAGTATGATGATGGATATGATGGGGCAACAAATGATGTCAAGTGGTGACATGAATGGAATGAATGGAATGATGGGGATGAGTAACATGACTGATGCAGAGATGGAACATATAATGAGCATGAATATATGTTTTCCAATGATGGGGGAAAAAATGACTGATGGTATGATGGGAATGATGGGACGATAATGCAGACTATTTCCTTATACTCCCCCTTTTTTATTTCACCTACAACCAATTATGCTTCTGTTTTAAAGCCAGGCCATTAGCTATAACCTGAACCCATGTGAACAGTCACCGAATGAAAATGCATCCATAAGCAGAAGAGCTTTTTAACTTAGTTCTTTACCATTGATTGTCGGATGGCACAGTTTCATCTGTGAGTCATTGACCTGTTCTATTATATTTGGATATTTATTGAAGGCCGGAATTTACTCAAGTATTCTTTAACGTTTGGACGATAAAGATAGTATAGGGTTATTTCAGTTATTGCCAAGCCGAATATCTGAGAAATAACGCTATTTACAAAAGAATCCGTGGTGCTGGTAGCAAGGAAGGATGCGCTAAACATAATAGTTGAAATGACTTGGATAACAATCGTGATGATTGTTATTATCACGGTATTCTATTAGCGCAGCCGTTTCGCAGGATAATTTGTTTCATCTGTTGTCATTTCTTAGACTTCCTATAGGCTTCTATGGTTTAGGTTATACTGCTACTGCTATTCCTCGTTTTTTCTTCAAGTTCGGTATCCTTATTCCTTAAAGTCTTAAACTGCTTGTCAAGATATGTGACTATCTTCATCATAAATAAACTTCCGTACACATTAGTATGTTCCAAGTCATAGTCTTCTGGCTAAACATCCAGAGTACCACTGATAAGTTTTTACATTTTAGCAATATGTGCGCTCATCTCATCGGACAATAGGCGATATTCAGTCACCTCGTAGATCCTTGACTCTTCTAAGTGATGATTCTGTTAGAAGGATATAGGTGAATCAGCCTCAGTCGTCACAGCCTATGTAACATTATCGATTTATTCATGTGCCAAGATCTGCTTACTAAAATACTTTTTATATGCATAATGAATTAAAGTTCGTAAGAAGAGTTATGGATAAACCCTATGCTATATTTTTGCTCTTAGGATTGTTGCTTTTTATGGTAGCGAGTACTTTTCTCCTTTCTATAAACTGGCTTAACTCAGCTGATGGATTTAATGATGGGATCTTCTTGAAAGATCCTGCCTCGTTTTATGATAGTAGTGGCAAATTAAATATTGTAGGTGTGGTTGATAACAACGGAGAGTTTCCTGTCGACGTGACTGTTGGAGTTAACGTAACCAAGACACCTGAATCCATTACTCTAGCAGGGGGGTCAAGTAGCTCTAGTAATTCGTTATTTTCTACAGTTACCAGCCCCACTTATTCTAGGGTGATTTATCCTGGAACTGGAGCTCCCTTTAAAATAGTGTTGTCGCCTGAATCAATTGAATCAGTGAGTCAACCTTTTATTTATTCAGCGAATACGAAGGAAAACGTAAACTACGATGTATTGGAATTAAATTATAGCAATATGGCAATCGGCAGTGAAAGGGCATTGGTCGGAACAGTGAGGAACACGGCACCTTTCCCAGTTTACAACGCAACAGTATTCGCTTCCGTTCATGATTCTACCCAAGCACAGATTGATTCTGCAACCACAGAGGTGATACCTATATTGGGGCCCGGTCAAACGGTGCAATTCAAGCTTCTACCTGCTGAATCTGTAAGATATGATGCTGTATACTACAGCTGTGCAGGAGTTGATCTTGATGCTCCAATTAGCACTTTGGCTACTTCAGATGGTGGCTTTATACCATTCGATCTCCAGGCAATTGCAAAAATAGTCGATCTCAAGTATGACGATCAGTCAAAAAGTATAGTTTTTGGGGTGGATCATTACAACCCAGAAGGTGGTTTTATAACTCTTAAATTGCCGCAAATTTATGATGACCAAAGATTAGCTGTAATCATGGATGGTTCTCCGCGTGATGATGTGAAGATGACTCTCGATGGAAAAACTATAAAAATGGAAATATTTATCCCGCCCAATGAACACCAGGTGCAGGTAAAGGGTGTATCTCATGTCACTTAACAGACTATAGTAGAATATTATTAAGACAGCCTCAGTACTATGATAGATCTTATCTGAATACGGCGGAATTTTATTCTATAAAGAAGCACCTTATTACGATAGTGACAAGCCAATTAAGAAGAGTAAAATGGTATGCATTTCTTTTTTATAATGAAGTTTCGGTGATGAAGGAATTACATTATCTGCCAAACGACTAACATAGTGGCCTGAATACCATTTTGAGTAAAATGGCTGCGACCAAACGTGAGAGTTGTTAAATATAATGTTATCAATAATGAACGTATGAGCAATACCGCTTCTGCAGAATTGAGCAATACGGCGTACGATATACTTAAGGTCTTGGGAAAGGATGCAGATTTCCTATATGATACCATCGATAGCTATATCAAGGACGCAAATAGCTCTGGTAAATCTGAATTGGTAGAAATGTGGCAAACAATCAAGAAAGATAGACAAAAACATGTTCATATGTTAAAGGAAGCCTTGGAAAAAGAAATTCATGGATGATACACGTTCAAATAGAACTAGAGATTGAAACACTTGCGTGGTTTTTCCTTTATATTTTGGGTGGTGACCCCATGACGGAACCCCATCAAGAAATTTTGTTTTAAGACATAAGATTTAAGCAGGTCAATTAACACTTCACAAGAGATATACTAAATACAATAACCAGTATTACAAAGCAATCCGTTCAGTTATCTATGGACAAGCTAAAAGAAAATGTTGCCCCATTCCCATCACCATTATTCTCTGCCCAGATTCTACCGTTGTGTGCTTCTATAATGCTTTTTGAAATGTACAATCCAAGTCCGGTCCCACCGTCACCATCGGCGAGAGCAGATGTTGATGTAAATTTAGTAAACAGTTTTGGAAAGATTAGCGGATCGATGCCTGTTCCTGTATCTGATATACTTACAATCATTTCTCCATTCAACCTTCTTGCCTCCACTTTTATTGTCCCATCCCTTGTATATTTTATCGAATTATCTATCAAGTTGGAGATCACTTCAGTAATCCTATTCAAATCACCCTTAACATTCATTCGTCCAGGTTCAGAATTCTCAAATTCTCCGACGTATGTGATCTTCGTTTCAGGCACATCTTTGTTCTGGTTTAGCTTGTTATATTCATCAATTACCGATAGGGCCACCTGACTAATGCTAAACTCCTCCATATTTAAGCGAAGTTTTTTGCTTTCAATTCTGGTTACATCTAAAATATTATCTGTCAATCTTTTCAACCTGTTGGCGTTTCTAACTACTACTTCCAGCAATTGCCTTTGTTTAGGATCTTGCACCTCTGAGTACATGACATGGCTCAAGCCAAGGATAGGTTGAATGGGAGTCCGCAACTCATGTGCAGCTATGTTAATGAATTCCTTTTGAACTTTATCAGCATTCTTGAGTTCCTCATTAAGAATGTGCTCCTTCCAGAGCAAATCAAAGAAGGTTTTAAACGAGTCTACACTCTGTCGAGTATTTGAATATACGGTAAATCCAACAGAATCAGCGAAATTGTCGGAATTCATTTTCACTAATTCTGCACGCAAAAACTTCGAATTGTCCACAATGAACATCAGTGATGTTGAATTATTCCCATTTACAATTTCTATTTCTGGCGCCTTCACTTGTGTCCTTTTTAGGATATCAGATTCACCTCCAGTATTGGGACATATGATCCTTATTTTGGCGTGAACAGAGGAGGATCTATTGATAACGTGATCGATTACACCTATCTTTTCCAAATTTAGTAATGTTCTTTCATCTGGAATTAATATTTGGGCTTCTTGTTTAATAGATTTTACAAGTTCCATAATTATGCGGGTTGTCTTTTTACCATCGTTAAGGACGTCAATAAATTCTGGATCCAATCCTTGTTCTAAATACGCGATCCTTTCTCTCGCATCTGTCCCATTGTTCCATAACTCGCTGAATGTATAGAGAAAATAATCTATATAGGCCTGTTCGGTGCTGACGAGCACATTCTTCACGTCTAGACTTATTTCATTGATACTAGAATCACGCGTTTCCTCCATTAATTCACCCTCAACTTTGTGTACCTTTGCCACAATTTCCTTATCAGATACGGCAAAGTCGATTGGAGGAAGATTATCGACATGTCTCACCTGTACCCCTGCCTCCATAAACTGTTTGACCATATCTGCGCTACGTTTGTCGACCTTGGTCACAAATCTAATTCCATTGTGTTCCCTATTCACGAATTTTTCCTGCATTATCTTTTTATAAACCTCAAAATTGCTGTTGAATGCCAGTCGAATTCCACTAAAGTTTAGACAAGCTACAAGCTCATTTGACGATTCTAGAATTTCTCTCTCTTTGTGAATTATGTCTTCATAGCCCTTAAGTAGCGAAATTTGACTTAATACATTCGATAAGTAAAGTTTCATCTCACTCTTCGTGAGAGATGGTACAATTCCAGTTCTCTGGACGAGATCCTCTTCTTGTTTTTGAGCCGTGTAAAGTACGCGCCGCTCTATCTCCTGTTCAAGATGTGGAGTCCCTAAGGCTACTAAGAGTTTTGACTCCTCAAGGGCGGATTTCTTGATGGAGCTTCGCAATTTTGCATCCTGGGTCAGAAATACAGCTGACGCATAGAAACCTATGGCAAACAAGTAAGATGACAAAAAAACAAGAGAATGAACTGCGACACCGTAAGTCTGCTGAAATGCTGACACGCTAAATGCAATCCCACCCAAGGTGATCCCAATGGCGGCTATAGTCAAATAGTCCTTTACTCTTTCGGAAGGCACTCTCCTAGCTATAACATAAAATGCCAAGCCAAATAGTACACTACTCCCGATATTGCCAGCTCGATAGATAATTCGCTGGTAGTACCTATAATCAGAATCGTCTGGCAGAGTTAATACAAGTCCACTCCCGACCAGATAGAGCACAAAGGGAATGATAAGTAGTACCCAGTATGCAATCGGAAATTTAGTGATTGTTTGTCCAGTTCTCTGATAGTACAAGTGCAACAGAAGACAAGTGCTTATCCAGAGGAAGACATATCTTGGATAGGAGGTCAAGCGATTGATGAACGAGTATAGTTCGTCATCTTCAGGTGACACAACATACAATGTAGACCCCTGAGGATTAGTGACCCTATATTGAACTTCGCCGTTATACTTGTCGACATTCTCATACATAAATGATGAATCAGCAACTGTACCAGGTTGAGATTCTTCCTCCACAATTAATCCCGCTACCAAGAATTTGTCAATCGCATCTCCAGCAATCGACATAGAAAGGGCAGCTGCTGCCAAACCGTAAAATAATAAGATCAAGTTTCGGTTGCTTGTTTTATACCATGCAAGGAATCGGTAGCTAAAATATCCCAGTATTACTGAGGCTGATGCCGACGCAATTGCAGTAAGTGAAACCGTCGAGAGAGGTGTATTACAGAAGCTGAAATAGCTGTAACAATAGACACTATTATAAAAAATAATGACAACCATGACTGCTAGTAAGACAAATTGTATTATAGTCGCGGCCCAGTGAATTCTGTTTATGGAACGAGATTTAGCTCTGAGTGTCGAACTTGTCCTCTTTGTATATTCCAACAAGATCCAAGATCCAATTCCAAATCCCAAAGTTACAACTAAAAGAAAAAGCAGAGTCTGGAGATTATCGTCAAAAAAGATAATTTGACGGGTTGTCAACAAAGCAAGAACCGCGAGCACAATCAAAACACCCGCCACTGAAATTGCTATTTTTCTTAGTGTAACGGGCGAATCAAGTACCATGTCAAGGTGCGATCTCATCGGATTCTGCATTCTTTGCTATTTATGACGTCTATCTAGGCTATATAGTTTATATTAACTCCAGGTGGAGATACTTGATCTCCTTTTTGTCCAAATCAGAATCTTTTGTAGATTTAAGACTAAATGCCAATTATGCCTGGCCGGGAGTTTCAGTAACGATTGCACATTATAGCTCTGTGAGCGCTTATCACTAGGGATAACTTGGTAATGATTATGAATATTCGAAAATTATCCGATAGACGCATTGCTTTCTAACCAATCATAGGATTTCCTTTATCTTGTGTGGTTGATATCCAAATTGCAGACAACTGGTGAGAGCGGAACTTCTAATAATTGTAATTCGGCAAGATGGATCGAAGCTGCTGTCCTTGAAGCAGTATGAGCTTTCATTACCTGTTTGACTGACACTCATATCCAGCTCTAGGTAAAAAAGTTAAATGTCCTTAACTTACTCAGAAATCGACTTGAAACGACTTAATTAAATGCTCATATTTATTACTCTGGAGAAGTTCCAGCCGCCCATTGTTCTTTCAAGACTTCATAATCGGGTATAACGAAACCTAAG